>NZ_JAOWGW010000061.1:0-3968 GCF_030332945.1 Citrobacter sp. Cpo037 | reverse complement strand
CGCCCGCATGAATCACTGAACAATATGACGCCGGAGGAATATCGGCAACACAATCATTTGGCCGGGATCTCAAAAAATGCCTGGAACTAAAACGGGTCTATTTACAGTACCTCCATTAGCAAAATACGCTTACTCTTTAAATGTTACTCAATCTAGTCGACCTATATTGCCATGCGGAAATGAATTTATGCCAATTAATGTTACCGGTATTGACCACTCACTTGCTGCACTAAATAGCGCAATCAAAGAACATTACCTTTGGGCTGGTGATTTACTTTGTCTGAACCTGTTTGGCGGTATTGCTGGATGCGACATCATGGACAGCGATTCGCATCTGCAATGTCATTTTAGTAAGTGGTTAATGCAACACACACATGGAGATACCCTTGACCTGAATATGGTGATGGAGATCGAACGTCATCACCAGGCTATGCACGATATTGCACGAACTCTAGCTCAGGCAGTGATTGCCAGGACAGCAACAAGGGAACTGGTCAGCCAATACCATGAACGGCAGCAGGCATTTATTGACAGTATCGATTCGTATAAATCGTATCTTTTCGCTTACCGCAATCAGCATGATGCTTTAACAGGCTTACCATTACGTCATCTACTTTATCAGGAGTTTCCTGGTTTTCTCGCACGCTGTCAGAGAAACAGCAACAACCTGTATGTGTTGATAATGGATATCGATCGATTTAAGTCCATCAATGACACCTGGGGACATAATGCCGGGGACCTCGTACTGCAACAAGTTACACAGCGTTTAAAATCAGCCACTCGCAATACCGAGCGTCTTTATCGATTTGGTGGCGAAGAGTTTATTATCCTGTTGGAAACGACGACCACGCTTGCAGCGCAATCAGCAGCGGAGAGAATACGGTGTAGCCTGGCTGACCAGGATTTTCTAATTTCTGGGCAACCGGTAAAAGTCACCGTAACCGGCGGATTGACACAAGTGCAAGAACACGAAGGGCTGTATGAAATAATTAACCGAGCCGACGAAGCCATGTACTACGGCAAAAATAATGGGCGTAACTGTTGCGTGATAAAGCGAGTGGATAAGGATTCGTGCCAGATTTTGCCGCGGTGAATTTATACCTAAGCTAGTCACAGAAAGCTATCCCGACCCGACTCAAACCCAGGGAAGGTGCGAACAAGTCCCTGATATGAGATCATGTTTGTCATCTGGAGCCATGGAACAGGGTTCATTATGAGTCATCAACTTACCTTCGCCGACAGTGAATTCAGCAGTAAGCGCCGTCAGACCAGAAAAGAGATTTTCTTGTCCCGCATGGAGCAGATTCTGCCATGGCAAAACATGGTGGAAGTCATCGAGCCGTTTTAGGGGTCAGTTTGGATATAGAGAATTATTGTACGGTAAGCCTGTTTTTTGAACAGGCTTACCTGTAGCAATAGGGTGTACTCCCGCGCTATACAGCGTTTTCAGGGGATTTTGTCTTAATCGGATAACCTAAATGCGATACAGCAAGAGCGACAACCTAAAAGCGATAGCCACTGACGATAAATCAATCACTTACGTATCCGAATTGGTTAAATAATGTGCTTAACGAATGGAAGGGACTTCCCCTGATTATGCGCCTGATTAACTCTTGTGCAATCATGGGGTAAACACAACCCCGGAGGGATTCGTTATGACCATTACTACTGTCGGTATCGATCTTGCTAAAAATGTGTTCGCTGTTCATTGCGTTGACCAGAATGGCAAAACCGTTCTGGTTAAATCCAGAGTAACCCGCGCAGCTCTTCCCGGGCTGATTGCTGGTTTGCCGCCCTGTGTTATCGGGATGGAGGCGTGCTCCGGGGCTCATTACTGGGCAAGACTGTTTCGGCAGTATGGTCATGAGCCGCGTCTGATGGCCGCTAAATTTGTATCGCCTTACCGCATCGCTGGTAAATCAGGGAAAAATGATGCAGCTGATGCTCAGGCTATCTGCGAGGCGGTTCGTCGCCCACATATGCGGTTTGTGCCGGTTAAGGATGAGAGCCAGCAGGCAATGCAGTGTCTGCATCGTACCCGACAGGGTTTTATCGAAGAGAAAACAGCAACATATAATCGTCTCCGGGGGTTGATATCTGAATTCGGCGTTATCGCCCCACAAAGTACAGATGCCCTGCGCCACATAGTTTTTGAGCAGAAGAATTCTTTACCACTTCAGGTTCAGCAATGTGTTGATGATTTGCTGGAGCACGTTGCTCGCATTGAAGATAACATCGCTGAATATGACCGAATTTTGTCCCGCATGGCCAAAACAGATCATCGCAGTCAGCGGCTGATGGAATTGAAGGGCGTTGGCCCCACAACGGCCTGTGCGCTGGTCGCCAGTATCGGTAATGCACATGATTTTAAGAATGGGCGCCAGCTGGCAGCCTGGCTGGGACTGACACCATCGCAGTACAGCAGCGGCGGAAAGTCGAAGCTTGGCAGGATAACGAAAGCTGGCGATTCGTATCTGAGAACACTTCTGGTTCAGGGTGCCCGCTCGGTACTGATCGGGGCGGAGAAAAGGACTGATTTATTCAGTCGTTGGGTCTGCTCACTGGTCGAACGCAGAGGATACTGGCGCGCTGTTGTTGCCATCGCTGCCAAAAATGCAAGACTGTGCTGGGCATCATTGCATTACGGTGATGATTTCAGGTTGTACTCAGCCAGCTAAAGTACAAAGCTGTATGACCATCTGATCTGCAACTCGTTGATGATAAAGGGTTAGACCCCGTGAGGTATATCTACTTATTGTACAGGGCAAGTGTACCCGACTAACGAACTAGAGCCTCACGAGCGTCTTTCATCAGGGTCCGAATCGATGACGATCCATCATGACCGTTTATAGTACCGCAGTCTCTCCCCTTTATTTTTTTACTATAGTGCAGACAGAAACCGTAAACACCGGCGTTGACATGCCGGGGAAGCCCTTATAGTACAATAATTTTCGATATCCAAACTGACCCCCTTCAGAAAAGCATAAATGCTACGGCTTCTGACCGTGGTATCAAAAACAGGCAGCGCGCTCTGCTCCTCAGGAACCACAAGACCATATTCAGGTTTTCCCTTCATGCTTATGCAGCAGCGCCAGGGGAACCCATCCGGTCTGCCCGTCAGAAAGCCGTTCACACCACATCCAGCCATTCAGCGATCTCAGCCCGTCGTAGCCGGAAATGCAGCTTCAATATTCGGCTTAAGAATGCCGAGCAGCGCGCAGGCATTCCAGGAATGCGCCAAAGGCGCATAGAGGCGCCCTCAGAAGTTGACCAGAACACAGGAGTTAATGGCGCCGTAGCCCGGCGCAGCCGGTAACGTTGATGATAGGTTCCACCAATCCATCCCTTCGCCCTGCTAAGCCATGACCCGCTTATAGCTATGATGTCGTTTCATTAAGCCCTTTTAACTCCGGTGAGCGGGCTGTACGGCGCTTGCGACGTACAGGGCGTGATTTCCGGAGCCGTGGAGCCGGCAAAGCCGGTGCCCGGGGGCTGTATTGAGATCCTGCCGCGATGTTACTGGCAGCAACTCAAATGTTTAGTTACATCATCCAGCATTAAAAGCGATGTTGTTCCGGCCCTTTGGGCCGGGGCGGCTTCGCTTTTCAGTGGTGGGGAGGGGCTGTGATGGTTCAGGTGTGCACGGTTCACGTCTTTGCGTAAATATTTTGGATGTTGTAACTATTTGCTTCTGACTGATGCCCGCCGCGTAGTGGCGGGAGGTACATTTGTTGTTTCCGAACCGGCGCGGACGTAGTCCGCTGCAAGCGGCGGGTAATGACTCCAACTTATTGATAGTGTTTTATGTTCAGATAATGCCCGATGACTTTATCATGCAGCTCCACCGATTTTGAGAACGACAGCGACTTCCGTCCCAGCCGTGCCAGGTGCTGCCTCAGATTCAGGTTATGCCGCTCAATTCGCTGCGTATATCGCTTGCTGATTACGTGCAGCTTTCCCTTCAGGCG
>NZ_JAOWGW010000060.1:0-21311 GCF_030332945.1 Citrobacter sp. Cpo037 | reverse complement strand
GGTTGAGAAGCGGTGTAAGTGAACTGCAGTTGCCATGTTTTACGGCAGTGAGAGCAGAGATAGCGCTGATGTCCGGCAGTACTTTTACCGTTACGCACCACCCCGTCAGTAGCTGAACAGGAGGGACAGCTGATATAAACAGAAGCCACTGGAGCACCTCAAAAACACCATCATACACTAAATCAGTAAGTTGGCAGCATCACCCCTTCCTGGCTGTTGAAAAAGACTACGCTGCTTAAATTTTAAATGAGCATCCTCAAGCCGAATAACTTAAAGGATGCTCTTCAAATTTTAATAAGAATTATCAACAGCAAAAAACCTCATAAAAAACACTACTCATTTAATTTCCAAAATTAAGAAGAACATTAATAACCACCATTATATTACATGATCTTTTCCATATCCTATAGCATTACTCTCTATAGTATTAATATCTGAGCCTCTAATTATCTCCTTTATACAGATTAGCTCCAATATGGATAAATATTCTTGTGAAAATGGTTAATCCACATCACATAGGATAACCTTAACGTCCCTATGTTCCATTAAGTTAAGAATAACCTCAAGCAAACCAAATCAGATCCCCCTAATAAAACAAAAATAAATTTGAATACCGTAAAATCTGGTGTCATTAATATCTTGAAAACAACAAAAAAGGAGATAAACAATGATATCAAGAGAAAATAATAAAAATAACCTATTCCGTGTAAAGTCTAAAAATGGTGTCCTTCGTTGCCTTAAGGCTGGCATGGATATAAATATGTGCAATAGTAAAGGTCAAACTGCTCTTTTTACCTGTAATGTACCTGAAGCTATACAGGCAATGATTGACGCTGACATTGACATTCACCACTTGGATAATGACGGTAATAATGCATTATTCTATGCTCAAAATGTTGAAACAGTGGAACTTCTTGTCAGCAATGGTATTAATGTTAACCACCGGAATAAGTCAGGCACCCTTGCGATTCAACATATTGATGTTTCACCAGGGTTAGTAAAATATCTTATCAAAGCAGGACTAGATATCCATACCAAAGATAGCTATGGCAATTCCTTTCTTTTCATTCCATTTGAAGGATATGTGTACGATGCACTAATTGAGGCTGGTTGCGACATTAATCATAAAAATATAAGTGGACAGACAGCATTCGATCACTGGCAGTCAGAAAATAATAGCATAGTTGGTAAATATACGCACTGGGAATCTAAAAACGATAACTACATTCGTTTTCTTATCCGTAATATTCATCTTAAAGACAGTTCAAAAATTGTATTCACGAACATTACATTTAAATCAATTGAGCTGTTGTCGTTACTTATAAAGCAAAAAAATGAATTTGAGATAAGTGATAAGTGCATTATCACACCAACAAATGCCGACGCTAAAAAATTAATTTTACAACTAAAGAAGCTGACAGACATTAGTCATGTTTGGTTTTACATAAGCAGTACATATCTACTGACGCACTATGCAGGAAGACTGCTAATTAAATGGTTAATACGTAATGATATAAAAGTTGATATAGAATCGCTAAAAGAACGCTACTTTTATGAAGAAATCCTCCAGGACAAATTACAGAGAGAGCAAAAGGTTTTACGAACAACGCTTCAACCAGTTACCTGTAAAGCAATTACAAAAAAAAGATTATGAATTGAATCTGCCTGAACACTCTCCCCTTGGCTTTAACCTTTAGTTAGATAGCCAAGGGGCGCTAACATCATTAATTTAATACAAAGCCCCACATTGCACCTTTGCACTTTGATAAATTTATTTTTTAAAACACCCTCATCGCCAATTCATACTATATCAATCACTACTCTCAAACCAAATCAATCAAATAAAACACAGCACTTTTTGATAAAAATAATATAGCGATGAAAAACAACACCTTATATGAAATATAATAAAAATATATCTATTTAATTGAATAAATATAAAAATATATTTGCATTTTGTTTATTTAATAATATATATTTCCTTTGTTAATTAAATAAAGGAGAACTAAAATGAATAAAACAAACTATCCAAGCCTGACTAACTATCTCGCCAAAACAAAAAAGAACGCAGATCTTTATAGATTATATAATCCACAATTTTCTTTTTTCTGCAAAAGTGACACTCAGGAGCAAAGATTTTATTTCGATTATTTCTCAAGACATATGGTCTCGAAGAGAAATATTTTAACCGTATTCTCTATCTATACATTCACCTCTTATAACATGAACAAAAAAGAGACAATAAAAAATTTCATTCGATTTCTCAAAACGACGAATGAAAGTACATTCCATAATGCTTTTTCATTTCGCGGTGGTAACATTTTGTATGTAAGCAACAAAAACATGTTGAAAGAGATCTCATGGTTTTCACTCGCTCGAATTTACGAAGACATTAAAAAAATAAAGGAATATAAAACCAACCATGACAACTATATCAGATTAGTCGCTTAACAGAGGAGAAAAATTATGAATAACAACGCAATAAATGCATTACTCTCTTGTAAAACTCCAAAAGACATTCAGGCTTGCATTAATGCAGGCTCCGATATTAATACACTGGATTCGTTTGGAAGAAATATACTGTTTTACTGTAAAAACCCAAGAATGATTGACACTCTGGTTAAAGCAGGAATAGATTTTAACCATGCTGACAACTATGGTCACAATGTTTTGTTTAACCAGCGAAATCCTCACATACTGAAAAAATTGATTGATTCCGGCGTAGATATACACCACAAAAATGGTCTCGGCCAAACCTGTTTATGCTCGTTAGCTGATAATATATCCTGTTGCAAAACCCTGATCAATGCTGGAATTAATGTCAACAATGTGGATAAATGCGGAAGAACAATACTTTTTTACGTAAAAAATCACTCTATCTTTGATTTGATGGTACAGGCCGGTTGCGATATAAACCACAGAGATAACCAGGGTCACGGTATTTTTGAAATTTGCTATTCATTAGGCGATTTCAAAGCCAAAATGCTCATTCGTCATATTAGTATGAAGGATAGCAGTCCAGTAATTTTCAACTACCTCAACAGCGAAAGTCTGCAGATAATGGATTTGCTTCAGAAGAAAAACCTTAACTTTACTATCTCTGATAACTGCCAGGTTTATCTAAGTGCCAATGAAAATGAAATGAGCTCTTTCTTCAGTGAACTAAAGAAGAAGACAGATATCAGCAAAACACATTTTCGCCATATTGTACTGCGAGGTTATGATTTACGCGGGGACATTGAAACCATTAAATGGTTTATCCGCAATGACATCAAAATAGATAAAAAACAACTGGAACAGCATATTCGACATGATGAGATTTGTAAATATATAGCAGAACATGAGAGAAAGAAACTTAGCGAAATTATGAAACAAACAATCTCTTTAATGCCAGTAAAACGTAGATTGTAACCTCCGCCCCTCCTCACTGTCATAATGAATTTAATATGAACCCTATATTTACCCAGAGCAGATTACCTAATTAGCAATCTGCTCCACCTCTCTTATTTATAAATTTCGACACTGCCTTGACTTATTTTACCAATGCGCTAACTGTAGATCATGAACACATTTTAAAAAAGGTTAGATATGCATAAAAATGAAAGTAAAGAAGATCTATCAAGAAGCTCAAGAAGAGGTAAATTCCATACAGCAAAATATTCACCTAATGAAGTTCGAACTCACTGCGTCAGCGTTCGGTTAAACGAAGAAGAATTATCTATTCTCGATAGTAAAAGAGGCCCTTATAAAAAAGGGGAATGGCTAAGAATGGCATCCCTCAACAAACTCCCACCGGTATTACCTGAAATCAATCGTGAAGCATGGGTTAAACTCGGCAACCTTTCACAGGATTTAAACCGCCTGCTGAATCATCTCGACAGCAAAAGCCCTGACAGCGAACTGACCCGTACAGAACTCTTCGCCCTGCGCAGACAAATCAAAACTCTCAGGGATCACCTTATTCCATCAACCTTTCTGGAGCAAGACCAGTGAAAGGCATGCAGAAAATAAAGCGGGGTAAACAGTTTGCAGGTGTGGTTCTCTATAGCCTTAAGTCAGGATCTCACCACAAAATCACGCCTTATATTATCGGTGGCAACATGACGGGAAGCACTGCTGCTGAACTTATCAGTGAATTTGAAGGCACAAGACTACTGCGCCCCGGTGTCGCCAAACCTGTCTGGCATAATTCGATTCGCCTGCCAAAGGGAGAAACACTGTCAGTCAGACAATGGGCGGCATTCGCTGACGATTATATGACCCGGATGGGATTCACTGAAACCCATCTTCGCTGCTATATCATGCACGATGATTCGGACGGGCAGCATATCCATATAATAGCTAACAGAATTAACATGGTCGGTGGGAAGCTGTACCTTGGGAAAAATGAAAATCTTATCAGTACCCGGATTATCAGCGAGCTGGAGAAAGTCCACAAACTCACTCAAACCACATCTGCAATCAGTAGTCATAGTCAGGATAAAAGAAAGCCTTCCCGCAACGAGCTGATGATGGCTGAAAGAACGACAACTCCCTGCCCCAGGTCCACTCTGCAGAGCCTGATTGATAATGCGTTAACCGGCCGCCCTGATTTGCTGACTTTTATCACTATGCTGGAAAAGGAAGGCGTGAACTGTAAACCCAATATCGCCTCAACGGGAAAAATGAACGGCTTTTCATTTCAGTACCAGGGCATTGCCTTTAAAGCGTCTCAGCTTGGAAAAAAGTATGGCTGGTCTTCTCTGCAAACACAGATTGATTTTACACCAGAGCACCTGGCTTTACTGAAAAAAGAGCAACAGCAGACTGTGCCAGTGCCAGTGCCAGTGCCAGTGCCAGTGCCAGTGCCAGTGCCAGTGCCAGTGCCATCATGCGAGCCTGAAGAACAGGCTGCAAACCGGGAAACGATTCTGGAGAAAATCCTTCAGCTTGAAGAAAAAATTCGTCTGGAAAGACAACAGGAAACAGTGGGTATCATTCAACTCAGGAGCAAACTGCACAATACAGCTCGTCAGATACCCCGCCAGCGTCGTCTGCATTCGTGGCTTGTATTACTCGGCCATATTGTGGCACTTCTCAGGCGCAGGGGCATGTCTCTGTTACATGCCACTGCACATCCTTTCCACCAAATCCTGCACCTGCATCTTCTGACACCCTGTCATCCCATGACAACAAATCCCATTAAAAAACAATTAGTTAAAAACAACCCCCATCCTGCACCATAAGTTAAACAGTCCATACTTTAGTAATAGTCAACAAAATATTGATCGTTTATATAGATCGATAAACTAGTTATGATAGCTACAAACTATCAGGCAAGATCCATCGATCGGTACAAGCAATTTTACTAAAGCGGATCATTCATCGAAAATGTTCAAAAATACATCACCTTAAATCAGGCCACGGAGTCATGATGGATAGTAAAACGATTAGCTGCCCCTTCTGCTTTACACAAAGCCCGTACGGCGTGCGGATTTGCAAAGGTTGCCATGCAAAAGTGGCCTATGGTGAAAGTCCGCTCAGTGTGGCATTCCTGTTTCAATTCGTGGCATTCGGTCTCGCCTGGTTAGTATTTTCATTGACCGGTAGCACTCCTGTCTCAGTCATTACATTTTTTTCCAGCGTCATTATTCTTATCTGCATAATTAAAAAGAAATATGCAGACAGAGTTGTTTTTATACGGTGATATTAATTTCGCACCACCGCAAACATAAAAAATTAATATGGGAGAACTTATGAACAGATTCATGATTTCTGTTTTTTTTATTTCTGTATTCCTTATTTCTGGTTGTTCAATATCAGGCAACCAGCATCTAAAAAAAGAAACATCACAAAGTCTGCAGTCGAAGATTATCAAAAATAAAACAACGAAATCAGAAATCATTACCGCATTAGGTGAGCCGGAAACCAAAACTACACTTGATAGTGGCAATGAAGAATGGACTTATTCCATGGATAACAATCAGTTTGATGCCACCACATTTATTCCCGTGATTGGACTGCTGACAGGGGGTTCACAGACGCAGGCCAAAACGCTGGAAATCGAATTTAAAGGCGAAACGGTCAGCAAGTGGACGTTCTCTGAAAACAACAGCAAGATGAAAACCGGTCTTATTCAATAACGTACTCTACAGTCTGGGATTATTTTATGAAAACATATGCATTTGCCACACTCATTGCGTCCATTTTTTTGCTGAGTGGCTGTACCGGTGAACCGTCTGAGCAGGATATTTACACTGCGATGAATAAGGTCGTGGAGCAGACGAATGCCATCGTTAAATCCATAGCAGGTAAAGATGTCCCGAAAGACGCACTGCGGGAATTAAAATCTGTCAAAAAGCATGACTGCGTGAAAGTATCGGATAAAAGCTATAAATGCAATGTGACGGCTATTGTCGATAACGAAAAGCGTACTGCTGCTGTAACCCTTGTCAAAACGGATGATGGCTGGCAGGTCGTTGATAAGTAAACCCACCGTAAAACCATCACGACAGGCGGGACACCGAATGGGTGGCCCTGCCTTTTTAATGCCCGGTAATGTCTTGCGGGAAACGACTGCTCTTATGTCACTCTGCCATACTCTGCCTTGCCCGGCGCATTTCCGCTGCCTCACAGCCTTTTCCTGACCACGGATCCTGGTGGTGTATAAGCCAGAGAACGTGCAATGCGTTTCTTTTCATACTGTGCCAGTAAATCAGCATAAATGTGCTCTGCTTCATCCAGATTGCCTGAAATATAATTCACGAGCGAATTCAGGCAATGCAGCAATGTGTCACTGTTAGCGAGTTGCCTGAGCAGAGGGGGCTTCAGGGTAGAAACGACACCCATAAACATCTGCATGATATTATCAACGTGATAACACGAATAGCGATATTGCGCCCGTGAATAAAAATACTTCAGATGATATCCAGCGAAAAGCACATAAAGTTTTCTGTAAAAATTATTGTTATTAATACTGTCGCGATGGTGTGTTATATATTTATCAACAACAAATATAAACTTTTCTTCCTGAGATGAAACACAAATATTACTCATAACCCTCTCCTTTTTTGTTTTTATAATTAAGTACTATCAGCTTTAAAATTTAAATCAATACAAAATTGAAAATATTTTATTTTAAAATGACAACTATTTATTCTGTTAATACTGGAAACAGCTTTCGCTGTTGCAATGTTGAGTCCGATCGATTGCATTACCACTTCCTTTTTTCAAAAGCCAGGTAGTTTCTAGATTTCAGATAAAACCCCTTCAGGAATTTTTTTGAGAGAGTGCTACGCACTGGCTCACGCCCCCGACGACAGATATATGTAGATTATTTTTACCCGTCAGATGAAAACCCAACGCTTAATCCCCCTTGCAGCGCCGCTGAGTGCCCTCAGCACTCACTCGCTGAAGCAGAAAGGATTTTTCCGAAGGGGTTCCGGCGTGAGCCGTATTAAGTTAACGGGTAAATCATGTAGTTGGATCCACTCTTTCGCTAAACTCAGCAGTCTGAATCCTGCGCGAAGCATATTTGTGCTGAGAGCTAAACCCAACTGTCTGAACTCCTGCGCGAAGCGTATTTCTACTGACAGTTAAACACTATAGCAATGTTCTGAAGCCCAGTGGCGCAACACACAGGTGCGCAGGCTTCACTTAAGGAATAATATTACGAAGGAAAATCAGCAATAGCAGTGTTTGTCAAACTGTGTACAATGGAATTTTGTGTCAGTCTAAAGCTAAATTTCGGTTTCTTGTTTCTTTATCACTCTTTTATCTTGCAAATTCAAAAAGAAAATTAATCAATTACATCAACAAGTTAAGATGTAATATTGGTTGTATCTTTCAGAACCAAAAATTATTAAGGACATAACAGGTGATGGTGAAATTTAGCACCCTTCGTAATAACTCTGACAACCCTTAATATTCCACTAAAAAAAATAATCACAGAGCAATAAATATAATATTTTTTAAATTTTTATTACTAAGAATATTGACAAACAAATTTAATATGCCATATCTGTTATCAGAATAATAAAAAAGGAGCCATTATGTCAAACACAAGTGTTATGTTAACTAAAGAACAAAAAGCAATTATTGCAGAAGCATTAGATGTTATGCCCGAAGATCTGGAAGAAATAAAAGTTAAAGCAAGTGCCTGTAAAAAGACATCCTTTCGTGACGATTTTTCGATGGTCTTTAAAGATAATACGGCCACACTCGCCCGAATGGATCTGACACCAACGGCATTCAGAATTGTTCTTTATCTTTTCTCAGCCATTGATTATGGAAATATTATCCCTGGCTTTTCACAGTCACGTACCGCCAGAGAGTTAGGACTGAATAAATCGAATGTTTCACGTGCATTCAGAGAATTATTTGAGAGGAAAATACTGATCCGTAATGCTGAAGATGGTCAGGTTTACCTGAATTCTAATTTATGCGTGAAAGGTATTCCTCATCGTTTCAATGAAGATCTGATGGATAAATTCAGTAAATCAAGACTTGAGACTGAAGACTTTGCCACTTCATTCAACTTTTATCGCGCAAGGCGAAAAACAAAGCCTGTAAAAAAATCCAGAAACAGATATCCAACTGACGGCATTCCATTTTAAAAGACATAACAGCGCTGGTGATTTTACTCCTGACACCAGCGAAAAATTTAACAAAATAAAGGATATCTTTATGAAACAAAGACTCCCTGCTTACCTTCACCAGAATAAATTATCAGATGAACAACGCAATCTGAACAATACTGTTCACAATGTGTTTTGGCTTCTCACATTAATCTCTTCATACACACCAGATAAAAGCACTGTTTACCTGAGTTTTCACCGTGCAACATCCATCGCACAGCAGGAAGAGATACATATCACACCAGCCCGATTTTATCAGGCCATCGATAAACTGATTGATACAAATGTTATTATGTGTACTGAGTTTAAATACCAGTATCGTTTAAACCCTGTATTTTTCAGTTATCTTAAATAAAACAAAGGGCAGAGAATGAAAGTTCAGGATATTCCTATCCTGCCATGCTTGCTATAGCAAAACCACATGACCACTATCAAAAGCACATAATTTTTATATATCATTGCCAGTAGGATTAAAATAAGAAGGTACAGACTTGTGCTGTCTGTACCCATGATAATTTATTACAGACTTTACACCTTTTTACCTGCGTTATTCTTTCTGATAATATTTTTTTCATTGACAAGGTGCTCAATACACATTCGTACTTCATCATTAATGGTAACATCTGTAGCACCCTCGACCAGTATAGAACACAACAAATAAAGAAGGACGTGCTCAAACTCTATCTCTTCGACTGGATCTACATAATTACGATAGGTTTCAATAGCCTCATACAAGCTATCCGGTGAAGTCACAAATGCACATACAAAATCTTTATCTTCCGGTACTCTGATTGAATTATTCATTTTAAATCTCCTGTACTTATTAATCTATAATGTCACGGTAAAAATGCCATCATAATTTTCACCAATGACTATTGTTATTACTTCTTAATACCAAAGCCTGACCTAATACTACTTATAAAATATCAGGCGGCCCTCTACTCATTGTTGAATAGCACCATTTATTTTTACACACCAAATTTAATACACTCATCATTAACCCCGTAATCAGGCTGCATTTTTACGTGAACGCTCAATTGCAGATGCGATCCATTCATCAACTTCGCTTTCGACAAATGCAATTGCACGCGAACCAATTTTTATTGGTTGTGGAAATAAACCTTCGTTGATTAGACGATAAATCCAGGCCTTGCCATAGCCGGTTCTGTTCATAACTTCTGGGAAGCGAATTAGGCGAGTATTTTGATTGTTCATTTTGTTTTCCCTTTGTCGTTGTGATGGGATCACTATACGAACAGTTGGGAAAAGAAAGGAGCGAGCTTCCTAACTGCAGGGTTACGGTCTGCCCTGCAGTAGTAGACTTCGGGAATTCGAGATCAGTTAGAATCAGAGAGTTTCATCACATCTGAAACTCTCATGTTTTTCAGGTGGGGATTTCGGTTCATGAAAAAATTGAACTGCCTAATGAAGTCTATCGTTGCAGCTTTCATCGCAAGCGGACGATCTGAGTCTTTAATGTGATACCCTAAACGGGTAGTTGTTTCTTCATCTTCATCAGTATAAAGAAGCCGGGAGAGGCGATCATCTGAGATTCTTAGTTCTTTCCTTTTTGCCCAAAGTAAGATGTCCAGCATCGCAACCAACCTGTAATTTATGATTTTTTTAATGGTTCCGTAGCCGAAACGAACGATACCGGTTTCATTAACTTCCACTCCTTTTACCGATCTCCATTGTGGCAGGGCCGCTTTTATCGATTCGGCTATTTCATCGTCAGTACCACTACCAAGATCGATTTCAAGCAACACCGTTTTCTCACATAAGGGGGACAAGAGTTGTGACACATAAGCTTCGTGATGAGGCGCATTAACACAATATTCATCGTTTCCTTCCTCCCAAGTGAAAAGATTCACACTAAGGGCCATCACACTAAGTTCAGCAAGCCTGGTGATATCCGTGATAAAAATGTGTGGAGGACTGTAGAGAGTATCGTTAACTGTTGGATAATCGAGTTGTTTCCCTTTGAAAAGATGGGGGTTCCCACTGAAAATTTCAGTCATGTACACCCATAGCCCTTTCTTTTCTTCGTCAGTAGGCCCTGGCTTGTACAGAAGCGCTCTTGCCCAAAGTTCGTGATACAAGGCATTTAAACTGATGTCTTCGAGCTTGCGATAGTTATCTATGTCAAGCCAAGCTTTGATTTCTTTAGTATGCTCTGGTGACCAGTTTTTCAAAATTCAAATCTCCTGCCTTCTTAAAGATTTAAGTCATACGAATAGAGTTCAGTTAGTTTGAAAAAACTACCGTATTCACTAATCGATGAAAAGCAGTTCCTGCTTGCACGTTAACCTAGCCAGAAGGAAGTTGAACTGAGAAATTTGTTATCTTTTGATGCAACTTGCCAGGGTCTACGTCCTGTCAGGAGAGAAGAGGCAGGGATATGACCCGACTACGCCCTGCCTCTTACTTTACTCTGGGCGTATCTTGTCGTTGTTCTCGACCTGTTTGCCAGAAAACCCGGTGGGTGGCAATGAAATTCAATTCTCACCTGACAGCAAACTTACCATCAGAGCACTGGAAATGGCTTGGGAGCGCCGGGGGTCAACAACGGGTAAAAAGTGATCCACATACCGCCACCACCGAAGGTCTAATGTTGATCCACCTTGTTTACTCAGGATTAGCTTCAGCGACAACCCCGGCTTTCCGTTTTTGCTTCAGTCGATAGCCTTCTCCTTTTATTTGTACGACGTGTGTGATGTAAAATCCGGTTCAACATTGCCGATATAATGGTAGCATCTCCCACGAAGGTTTGGTCCTATAGTCCGGACGGTAGGTTACAGGCGTAAATTTACTGCAGGTGTTTCTGATGTATCCACGGGTGGTTTGTTGAAATTTTTATTCCGCACATCATGAACACCTTTCCCCAGTTGTTGCATTTCACAGAATTTCTGATATTTAATGACTTAAACATTTTTTCATGGGGGTGTTTATGGACTTAGTCATGTCCTTATTACAAAAGGGATTATTAGAAAAGGCATTAGACCTTGCCATTTCTGAATCATTCTTCAATGCAACGTCGCCTGATGGTATAAAGAATGCTTTAAAAGCTGGCTATGATATTAATGCTGTTAATAATAACGGTGACAATGCCCTTTTTAGCTGCAGAACCCTGGAAGCCATGGATTGCCTGCTAAGTTATGGAATTAATATACATCATATCAACGGACATGGGCAAAATGCGCTCTTTCATCAAAAAAATCCAGAAATACTGAAGAAACTGATTGGACTGGGTTTAGACACCTCGCATACGAATACTAATGGCTACACATGCATTTTTGAACATTACAGGAATGCTGAAGGACTGACAGAATTAATTAATGCTGGTTGTGATATAAATCACATCGATAAAAAAGGAAGAAATATTCTCTTCCTGCCCCTCTCCCCGGAAGTTTTATCCGTAGCAATAGATGCTGGATGCAATGTCAATCAAATTGATCATTCAGGGAAAGGGTTTATTGACAATGTATATGATTATGAATTACATGATATCATTCTTTCGCATATTGATAGATTTGACAGAAGAACGCTGCATGTAGATTTTTGTAATCTCGACTCAGCCTTTTTCTTGTATTACCTTTCTGAACATGGATTCAAAATAGAACTTAATAAAGACCATTTCACCATTAACAGTTACATTGGTGATTATAAAGAAATCTTATCCATACTTGATTTCATCAGTGAAATTCATGATATTCACTTCTATAAATACAAAGGCGGCCCTCTCTATAAAGATATCGACAAACAAATTGTAAAGTGGATGATAAGAAATAAGCTCTTGGTTGATTTATCAAAAATAAATAAACACAAGGATTACGAAGAAATTAATTCATACAAAATCCGTCGCGAACAGAAAGAAATCTCCAAGCATTTAAAACCTGCTAAAAGTATATCTGTAACAGTTAAAAATGGCGGAAGATTGTGAGAGCTTATATGTGTGATTTATTCGAATTGTTTCAATATACTGCCTCAACATGAACAAAGAAATTCAGCATTAACTATATTGGGAATTACTCTATGAAACGTATGGTGCTAAGGGTCTGACGCCTCTGCCTGGTGATGTGGAAGCAGCAGGCAATTTGAAAATATCTGCTCGTTGTTTAGTAAACTTGTCAATCATTACCCAAGTGATATTGGTTATCAGCACTCGTGCTGGATCACGGCACTTCTGGAAATAAAAACTAATGAGGTAAAGAATTGTCAGACGTATTCAGGAACTGCCCGTCGCTGATAGCCAGTATTAATGTCCAATCAGGTTCTGATCTCCTAATCGTGCTCTCGCGATCAGTTTTCATAGAAACAGTATCCTTTATGCTCAGAAAGGCATATACCCCTAAAGTAGCTCAGGTTTATCTGGTTGAGGCTATGACGCGAAGCCATTGGGGAATCTGAAAAAAGTAAAAGCTGTGTGATTTGTGAGCTTGATTGAATGCACTGTGAGCTCCCGCCGCTGGCGATATTGCTTAAACACCACCTGCAAATAGATCGATAGTCCCCACGGAGGAACGAGGGCATATGCCAGCTTATGTTGATCAGGAACTTATGCTTAGTGCCATATGCGGACGTTAAAAAGAATTGCATGTGTTAAATGGAAAGCAGCTCAGATGCGTCTGTTTTCTACTACTGACTGAAGTTGTTATCATTATCACTGTAAATGGACGTCATGCGTTCACAGTGAGGCAGTTTGGGACGAAAATAGGGAGTACTAAGCTAAAGCCATGTCTGAAATCTCCACCAAAAACTTTCCAGCGTGCCACGGAACTCCGTGGAGTAAAGAAGAGTTTCTGTAATCACTTTTGTGGGAACTTTGGACTGACCCCACAAAAGTGCCAACTTCCGCTTCTCGCTCTCAGCAGATCTTCAGCGTCCTAAGCTTGTCTGCTCTATGCCAAGAGCAGACATTGGGAACAATAGCCTGTTAGAATCAACATTCAGCCGAAACGCATTGTGTCACCTAGTGTAGGATAACTGTTGGTGATTAATTTTTTTGATTTAAGAATGATAAGTAAAAGGTTATAAAATAAATTCATTGATCTTCAGCACCTTTAATGGCAGTGAATTTCTAATAGGAAAGATGTACACTTCTAAAAGCTCGAATTAGGTGATAAAATGATTATCTACATTAGATATACATTTGGAAAAATAGATGAATGAATTAGAGTATGAAAAAATTTTTTCCTTTAACAAATCGAGCGAAAAATATAAAATAGAGTTAACAAAAGCAATAAAATTCCTCTTATCCAAGAAAAGAGTTATCGAAGCTAAGCATCATTTTTTTGAATTGGAAAAAATAAACCCAAATCACAAAATTGTTATGGATCTGGGTTTTGAACTAGGTATCAAAACCTTTGACAGGGCAATGTCTGTTAAATATCATAATTTACTTAATGATAATAATAAATATAACCAGCATGATCTTGCTCTCAAGAGGATAATTTACTATTTGTCAATAAATGATAAAAAAAATGCGTCTTCAAATGTAGCCTCTCTTTTGGATGATATGAGTTTAGACAAAGACAGGTTGCTTAAATTATATAACCTAATATATTATGAATTAAATGAAGAGTATCTTTTGATTAAGGCTGATGATGTTTTAAAAAAGAAAAATCTTCGAATTATTAAGGGGTGATATGATGACTTCATTTTTCTTAATTACTAGGACGCTTGATTCTCAAAGTTATAGTTACATTAACACTGAAATATTCGGTGATGTAGAGATAAGAAGCGCAAATCATGATCTTGATGTTGAAAGAGAACTATTAAAGAAGGCTGAAGGTAGTTCATTCGCTGGAAGGTTAAACACTAGTGATTATGACTTTTCAAATAGAATGTCTACCATCGTGGAGGCGGAGGATGAAATTGAAGCCATTCAATTGGCTAATGATAAATTCGTTACTGTCTTGGATTTGAAAGCCAATGAATTATCTCTTGCCAACATTAATTTATCTAAAGTCGGATTTGTTAGGAACTTGTCTACAGGCTCTATCAAAGCATTTTTAATTCGTGGCTTATTTAAATCAGCAGTTTTCGTTAGAAACCTTTCTGATATTCAACGTTGGGGCACAATTAACTTCATGCTGGACAAAGATGGTAATACTGAAAAAAAAGAAGAATTGTCCGAAAGGTTTATAAAGGCTATTCACTGGTCCCACCATGCTAGTGATGAAGAAAATAAACAGTTAAAAGTAATATTTAACTACTTTTGCTTAGAGGCTTTATTCAAAGAAAATGAGAATGACAATATAACTGGCATGGTCCGATGCTTTTTAGGTTTTCCTGGCGGGAAATGCTATAGAGATGTTGACAAAGCTATTATTGACAAACTACAGGAGAACAATGATTATTTAGCCTTGGCTAAAGATATTCCAAAATATTTAGATGACATTCGCAAGTTCAGGAATGATAGTGTACACGCAGGATTTAGATCAATAGATATAAGCAATGAAAAGCTTAAACTCTATGACACTTTATTAAATTTGGCAAAAAGTCGTTGTCTCAGTGCTGTAAAATCATCCATTGTTAATGAGGATATTAAAAGCCTATCGGAATTTAAAAATAAAGCTGGTCTTATTTTTAATAAAATAGTGCGGATTGATGATATTTTAGGCACTGTTGTTTTCTCACTGAATAATGACTACAATCATGATATTTTCATCGTTAGTTAGTCTTTTGTCGCTGAAAGCGGACCCAGCCCATATCTATGTCCGTTATGTGCCAGTAGCGGACTTTTTTATAATTATATTAACGTACTGTAACTGGGCATTCCTTTCTAAAAAGTCCCTTAGTTTTTAAGTGCTGAAATTGTACGGTTAAGCCGTCTCAAGAGGTCGTCGTAGGTAATGATGTCCATCATATTGGTATACTTTCGCTTGATAATTTCGAAATCGAGCTTTTGATTTTCTGTCATATTTCCATTACCAATTTGGTCACGTCCAACAATGATGATAGCCTTGGGGTTCGAAATATGAATACTCATCCCAGAGGGTAGTTTAGTTGCATATTTTTTTGTAAGGTTGTCTTCACCTTTTGTTCCCCATTTTGATAAATGGAAGAGATATTTTTCAGCTTGCATGATACCACCACTTAGCTCGGACGTTGGTATGCTATTTCCTCTATACTTTGTCCTGCGCAAGATCTTATCATCAAATGGCTTTTTAACTTCAATAATATCTAAATTCCCGCTAGAATCAACCAATCCTATATCTATGTATCGATCTTTTTTCTTACCTGGGATGCTGTAGTAATCATGGATGGTAATATTTTCAATAACAAGAATATACTTTGGGAATAAAAGAAGAAGGAATTGCACCATCAATTTTTGCCAATCTTTTTCGGACCAATGCTGTTTCGTACTTAAAGCATTCTCAATGGTATCTCTAAGCAAAGTGTATTTTTCTATTTCTAATTCATTGATAATTCTTAAATCGAGATTACTTGCTATCTTTGGCGCTATTTTATTGAGATATGTTTCGTAGAGTCCTCTGGCATCTTTCATGCCTTCCAAATATTGCTCAAGAATCATATGTACTCTAGCATTGGCATATTTATCCATTTCGTATGAGTTAGGGAATTTGCTTAATAACTCACTAAAAACATTAGAAGGTATTGCCTCCGCAGCACCCCCGCCAATACAAATTGGATTGCTGTGATTCAATATGCGCGAGAGTCGGCCAAAAATAGAAACATTACGCTCGGCAGCAAAGATACTCCTACTAAGATTGATATCTTTACTTATATACAAATCATTTTTAATATTTAAAATACAACCTGGCACAACAATATAATCACCACTAAAAGTTCCAAATTGAAACTCATAAATATAACTATCAAAATCTTGATTGGGTGACGGAGGGTTGAGCAGATCGCTAATATTAAAATAAAAAACTTTAGAAATTTTTACAGTTGAATGAGTTTCTAATTCATTCCAAACCCAAGACCTACCCGCTGTTTCTGGATCATATTTAAATACAACCCCTGTATTGGTAGTTATGAAATTAATCATTTCTCTCTCCAGAACTAAAATAAACCATAAACCAAATTTATTATAAATATCCCGCTCAGCGCGTAGAGCCATTTTCGATAATTTTCATCTCTGTGTAAAGATTTCTTCCGCTACTCGCTCATAATGGGCAACCATACTCAAATCTCCCACATTGCAGGAGATTTGAGTATGAACACGTCACCGTGGAACAAAGAACGTATCATTGGCCAAAAAAGACCACTTCAGATATCTCATATCTGGGGGATCCGAATCCGGCTTGAACTGGAAGGTAAAACGCGCGATTTAGCTCTGTTCAATACCCATTAGCTCGGCCTTAAAGACAGCCTAAACCCGAACAGCCAAGATGTTAGATATCCAGCACATCGGTTGTTAGGATTCAACCAAGCAGATACACAAAACTGCTGAAATGTTTGTTATAAGTTAACTAAGCAACTGATGTTGTTGAAGTTTATATCCTCTCTCAGAAGAGGATGGTGTCTATGCATGCTCACATAGACCTTAAGTTATTATTAACATATTACGTAAGAGTAGTGGTTAAATGATTTGCAAAGGTTGTGTTTTTGTGATGAAAACCATTAGATATTATGGGTATTTGTTTTATAGTTACTGCCAAAGAACGTCTCTTGGTCACTCAATTAGATTACTAAAGGAACCTGTATGACACCTATCGAGAGTATTGCCGATTGGTCCAAAAAAAAACCAGTTTGGTGGAGGCATGCATTAAAGTTAACATTAATGCATGGAACTCTAGAGCAAGATGATTTAAATGAAATATTGAAGATTGCACATATGGAGCATGGTCTTCTTGAGCCTGATGATATATTTGAGGAATCATCAAAACAATTGGATTTTTCTGGCTATACATCTGAGCAATATGAAGTTTCATTAAAATCACTTTCTGATATAAAGGGTGTCGGTTTATTAGCGGAAAATCAGACTATAAGCTTCCCTAATGAAGGGTTGTTTATTATTTATGGCGATAACGGTGCAGGAAAGTCAAGTTATTCAAGTATTTTAAAAAACACATGCCTGACGCGTGGGGATTGTCCACAAATAATGGGGGATATATTCTCAAAGCAGCAGGTTCCTCCTCAGGCTAAGATTGGTGTATCTCTTAATGGTGAAGATGAAGTTATCTCGTGGAATAAAAGCACGCCTAGCATCGAAGCATTAAAGTCCATAAGGGTATTTGATAGTTCATCTGCAAGCCATTATGTTAATAAAGAGGATGCTCTTGGTTTTAAACCAATTGGCCTGAATTTACTTGCAGAGCTTGTAAATGCTGTAAATAGTGTTAAGTCTTGTATTGAAGAGGACCTAATGCCTGGTAATGGATTCGTAAAACTAGAAGGATTAAGTTCATCCAGTGTTACAGCTAACTTTTTGCGTAACCTTTCAGCTGATACAGCTGAAATTGAAATAAAAAATCATTGTATAACACCACAAGGAATTGAAAAAATAGAATCCCTTAAAAAAGAGATCCTGCAATACAAATCGCAGACGGCAGAAGCTTTAAGAAATAATCTTCGACAAAGAAAGTCAGTAATAGAACCTTTAAAGACCTTTTGCGAAAGGGCAATAAAGCTACTGGACGACAAAGCTGTTGATGCTCTGAGTACACTTAAAATAAAAAAGGATAGAGCTGAGCAGGTATCTGAAGAACTTCGCAAGGCAACGCTTATAAATTTACCATTAGAAAATATTGCAGGATTAAATTGGCAGAAATTATGGAAAGCAACTCAACTATTTATTGAGCAAGATGTGAAACACCAACATTTCCCGCTGATTGAAGGTGAGTACTGTCCTGTTTGTTTGCAAGAAGTTGGTAAGGAGAGTGAAAGCAGAATGGGCATGCTTTCAAGATATTTAAAGGATCAAACTGCTCAAGATGCGAAATCTGCAGCGGACGACTATGATAATGCGATAAAATCTTTAAATTCTCTTTCATTAGATCTATCGCCCTATCCAGCAGCTATTTCTTTATTGAACAATGAATATGACTCCATAGGCAATGAAATTATTGATTTTGTTTCGAAGCTCAAGAGTAGAAGAGAGATACTAACAGGTGTTCTAAACCTACCCACTCTTCCTTTGAATATTAATTGTTTTGAAAAACTAAAAAAAATTATTGAAGATATTGATGCGAGTTTGTTAGCAGTTGGAACCGATGAAGAACTTTTGGAGTTTATTTCAAAAAAAGAAACAGACTTAACACACCTTGAAGATATGAAATATTGTTCTAGCCATTATGATGATATTGTTTCTAATTTGAGACGATATAAAACAATAAAGAAACTTGAAGCCATTCAATCTCAGTGTGGAACCACATCTATTTCAAATTTGTCATCGGGAATCTATCGACATGGAGTAGTACAGCCACTTGTTTCTGCATTTGATGATGAATTGAAAAGTTTTGGATTTGAACGCTTTAGAGTTAAGGTTGAGTCTCGGAATAAATCTGGTACCCAACAATTTAAATTATCGTTAGCTGATGAAAGTGATAATGTTATTGGTGCTCTGGGAGTTGCTAGTGAGGGGGAACAACGTTGTATCGCAATCGCGAGTTTCTTAGCGGAAATGAAAGCTGATTCGAGAAAATCGGCCGTAATATTTGATGATCCAGTCAACTCCCTTAGTCATGAATGGAGTGGACGGGTGGCCCAGAGATTGGTATTAGAGTCGAAGAGTCGTCAGGTTGTAGTGCTAACTCATAACATCGTTTTTTATAAATTATTACTTGAGGTTGCTGAAAAAATAGATGCTGTATATTCTAGTATAGCATTAGAACGTTCACGTAAATTTGCAGGGATTGTCAGAGACTCTGCCCCTTGGGAGGCAATGACGACGCGCGCTAGATACGGTGTACTAAAAGTTAAGTTACAAGAATTAAAAAGGCTAGAGAAAAATGATACAACCACAACATCTGAGTTTCGCAATGCTTGCTATCAGTTTTACAGTTATTTGCGCGAGGCGTGGGAGAGATTAGTAGAGGAGAAATTACTTAACAAGGTGGTTACACGTTTTGAACGTGGCATTGCTACGCAGCGGTTATCTAAACTTATGGATATTTGTCAAACTGATATAGATAGAGTGGACGATGCTATGTCAAAATGCAGCACTTATTTCATAGGGCATGATAGTGCTGCAGCAGTTGGAGGTCCCAATCCTACTATTGATGAAGTGGAAGATGATTTGAATTCATTCCTTGAGTTTCTTACTGAGCTTGAAGGGAAAATTAGAAGGCGAAGTTAATTTGTCAATATCAGCCTTGCTTTAATGGTAGGGCTGCTTCTTTATTTTTTAAATCTAATTTTTATAAATTTACGACTTTCCGCTTTAATTGCTATAATTACGGCAGTGTTTGACTGTAAGCATCCCATTTGACCAAACCATTCGCTTTTAAAGAATATCTGGATAATGGTTAAGGTACCCTGTAAGGGTAAAGTCCGCTTTTCGCTCATAGCAGACATGAATACTCTGCTGATTGGCCACTCCGTGCCTGAACGGACGAGGTACACCATCCACTCAAGCGGACAAGTTTATGGGCCACTACAGTATTTGAGATAGAGCAGTTTTTATTGACCCTCTCAGTAATCAGATGCTAAATATCCCGCCACACTTACATTTAGCATGCCATAGAGCGTGTTATTTTGAAGTCGCTAGGCATGTTGGGACCATGCGAGGTTGTGTGGTTCTACTTTATGGTTCCTTTTTGGAACCCATAACGAAATTAATTTAAATAAAAATATTAAATATCAATGCACTATAATTAAAAGCACAGGGACGCCAGCCCACCAAATGATGATCCGGATACGTCCGGTGAAGTACAGAAAGCCCGCATGGCACAAGCCCTGCGGGCTTTTTTGTGTCTATCGTTGTCCGAGAACATCCGGCTAAATCCGGTGATTATTGGTATACGTTTAGGTATACGGTAGGATGTATACCTAAAAACGTATACCAATTCATGAAGGAGCGGCCACAGTGGCACGGACAACACGCCCCCTTACCAACACCGAAGTTCTGCGCGCTAAGGCGTTAGAGAAGGATCTAACGCTGCACGATGGCGACGGGCTTTTCCTGATAGTGAAAACTAGTGGCAAAAAGCTCTGGCGCTTTCGCTATCAACGTCCGGTAACAAAGCAGCGGACAATGATGGGGCTCGGTGCCTTCCCCGCCCTATCGCTTGCTGATGCCCGAGGATTAAGAGCGGATTACCTTGCCTTATTAGCCAACGGACTCGACCCGCAAATTCAAACTGAAGTTGCAGAGGAACAGCAGCAAATAGCACTGGACAGTATTTTTTCAACGGTCGCCGCTAAGGAAGGTGCGAACAAGTTCCTGATATGAGATCATCATATTCATCCGGAGCGCATCCCAGAGGGACATCATGAGCCATCAACTCACCTTCGCCGATAGTGAATTCAGCACTAAGCGCCGTCAGACCCGAAAAGAGATTTTCCTCTCCCGCATGGAGCAGATTCTGCCATGGCAGAATATGACCGCTGTCATCGAGCCGTTTTATCCCAAGGCGGGCAATGGCCGACGGCCCTATCCGCTGGAGACCATGCTGCGTATTCACTGCATGCAGCATTGGTACAACCTGAGCGACGGTGCCATGGAAGATGCCCTGTACGAAATCGCCTCCATGCGCCTGTTTGCCCGATTATCCCTGGATAGCG
>NZ_JAOWGW010000059.1:0-30423 GCF_030332945.1 Citrobacter sp. Cpo037 | reverse complement strand
GAGCACCCGTTTCGCATCATCAAGCGGCAGTTCGGCTTCGTGAAAGCCAGATACAAGGGGCTGCTGAAAAACGATAACCAACTGGCGATGTTATTCACCCTGGCCAACCTGTTTCGGGTGGACCAAATGATACGTCAGTGGGAGAGATCTCAGTAAAAACCGGAAATANCGCCAGAAATGGTGGAAAAAATAGCCTAAATAGGCTGATTCGATGTGTTTGCGGGAAAAAAATCGGCCCAGATCCGCGAAATTTTAATCAGCGAGTCAGCTTGGGAAGAAATGACCTGCTTATTCGCACCTTCCCCAGTTCAGTTGAGTAGGCCGGATAAGCGCAAGCGCCATCCGGCACCAAGTAAACCTGTAAGTACCGCTTGCAGGTTCAGCCGTGCTTCACTGGAGAGTCGCCAATGTGCTCTCGATTCTGTTCAGCTTCTGATGTGCCTCTTTCAACTCATCCTGCAACCGTTGTTCCTGCTCGCCATAGACCATCAGGACGATACAACCGTTCATCACTTTTACGGTAATCTGTTGCCCGGTATCAAACCCCGCGTCGCGTAGCCACTTGCCGGAAAGAATAATTTTTGGCGTGGATTTGTCGAAAACATTCGGGCGATATCCCACAATTACCGAACGCTCGGTTCCGGATTGGTCGGTGTCTGGGGTAGAATGCGAATCAGCCATAATCAACTCCTTGATAGTTGGTGAGGTTAGACGCTCCGGCTGTGTTCCCGCACATCGGGGCGTTGCTAGTGTAGAAGGCTTTTAGGTGGCCTCCTATATGATTAAGATAGTTGGATAGGTGGCCCTATGTCAATCATATCGCGCGAAAAAAAACCAAAAGGCGGCGGTCAATCACCGCAGTTCAAAATGCGTATTGATCCGGCATTGAAGGAGCAATTGGATGCTGTGGCGGCAGAAGAAGGGGTAAGTCTCGCCAGTTGGTTAAAGGAACTGGCGAGAGAGGAGCTGCGTCATAAAGGAATTGAGCCAAAAGGTTAGGGCTTATTACTATCAAGGTCTTGGCTACCCATCTGAGCTTCCTGATCCCTTGTATTTGTCCCGTTGAAAGGGATATTCGTTATACTCATTGGTAAAGAACTTTTACCTGAAAATATATCTTCAAGACCTTTTAATATGTTAGCTTGAGTGGTTTCTAAATCTCCATGAGCTATCGGTCTGTAACAATCTCTTTGTAATTGTACTTTATCAAAGTCATAATTCATGGCTTGTGCGATCGTATATAAAAGCTCAGTGAATAAATCATCGGATTTTGATATCCATATATTTATATCAGGGTATTCTTTTGCTTTGTTTAAGTGATTGTTATAGCTTTTCCAGGCATGGGTTACTGCCTGCTCTCTGCTTGTTTGATACCGTGTCTTAATTAATGGAATTTTCCGTCCGTAGAATTCGATATCTATCATGTTTAGTGCTTGTACGTGATCTCTATGGAGTCTTTGTGATCTGGTTGACATCAAAGTTCTAAATATATATAAGCGATTTTGTTTTTTTTCACGAAATTGCTCTAATATTTTTTGTATTTCTACAGCAAGTATAGGGCCAATTATTACTGCTGCTGTCATTACAATATCTTTGTATTCCATGCCGAATAAACCACTCATTATTTCACCTGTGAAATTTATAGATATAAATGGTATTGAATTAATGGATGTAATCTAAATTAGGAATTAAATATTATTATAATTGGCGGAAGATCACAGGAGTCGCATTTGATGGTTAACTTGTTGATTTGAAATTTATATTTTGTGTTGGATAAATGAATGACCCCCATAAACACCCCCAAATGATTTTGCTTGTGGGGGAGGGGAGGCATACAGAGCTGATTTCTGGTCGCTTTATCTACTGCAGCAAAGCGGCAATATCCTTCTCGCTTTCGGCTTCTGTTTAGCACCGCAGTTGTTTAGAAGAACCGATCAACTGAAGTTTCGTATATTCAGTTTGCCAGCGCTTGGTGATGATCTTTCTGCTGAACTTGTAAATTAGACTTACAGGTTGCGTAATAGCCTGTTGAGAGTTCTTGGCCGCAATGATTATGCCAGAAACCCATAATCTACTCAGGTTATCTTGCAGGTAGCGCTCCTGGAAAATGTTTTGCCACGATATCATTCATCCTCTCCACCAGATCAAGGCGTTTAAACGTTATATGTCCGCTGCCTTTCTGAAAGTAGCGAATGGTGAACATATCGTCTTCGAAGACCTGTTGATGCGGATTATCGCTCACAAAATCCATAAACCGGATGGAGACATCATACCGATTGTCAGGAATGGTTTTGCCATCCAGCAGGTAAAGCATCCGTTCCAGATCGGCGAGCTGATCGCGTCGCCAGCCCCAGTTCAGGCTGTAGCCCCATCGGTCATGCTTCACTAGATTGTTGACGATAATCTTCTTGCCGAAGTAGCAGGGATTATTGGTTTTGTAGTCCCAGCTTAACCCTTTAAATATGTTAATAATTCCACGTTCGAAAACATCCTGTTTATTGTGGTGGAGTTGTTCAAAGGTACTCAGGATGTTAGCTTCGGTGATGGACGGAAGATCGCCCCCTTCGAGGTTTTTAGCCCACTGACTGCGGGCTTCAGCGTCCATTAAGGTTAACATCCCGGACTTCAGCATCAGATCGCGCCAGATGCTGCGATCGATATTGCGGGTGATCACCGGCATTGCTTTATCGACTGGTTGCATCAGCCAGCAGTCAAAGGAATGGCCCTGTCGCATTGCCCAATGCTCCGCCACATCACCACCGATGCTGGAGGTAAGCCGCGAGATGTTATCAATATTATGAATCAGGATTTCTATTTGGCTCAGCGCAGCGTCGCGCCCTGTGACGATGCGCTCAATACTGGTTGAGCAAATTAGCTCATTATGGTCAGTTAAGACTTCAGCTTCTGTTTGCATATTTTTGGTCCGTATAAAAGCAAACACGCCCGCCGGGAGTGGCAGGCGCATTATGCAATGAGTAAATAAGGAAGACAGATCGGGAATTTAATTCGGGGAGGAGGCTCGCAAGATTCAGCGTGTCGAAAGATTATGGCCTTGTCGTAACAATCCCATTGCCTGTCGCGCCCGCAAAATGTCTACAGTCCGCAGATAAGGCGATTGTTCCTGCCAGCTAAATCCTTTGCGATCGATACGAACGAGTTCGTATTTTTCCACCAGAAAGTTCACGGCATCGGCAAGTGTAACGCCTGCGTTGATATGCTCCTGAATAACACCTTCATCATTGAATGGAGTGTCGCTCAGAGTCAGGCCATAGTGCTGCGCAAGTAAACGGGTAAGTAACATCTGCCAGACGGCCACAGGCGACGGACATGGCTTCGCCACCCGCTGATTTGTTGCAGGAGAGGTGTTCATGATGTTGTTCTCGTAGAAGTGGAAGTTAAAATCGGTCAGCGTTGAGTGAGGTAAATGGTGATGTAAACGTAGCCACAGGAGCCGAGCGTATCGGCTTCACAGGTTAATCTCTTCGCATATAGCGTGACGCAGTGCTGGTGCCGGGGATTAAGTTCTCCGCTGGTGAGCATGAGTTCTATTTGCTTCACCAACAAGGGAAAAGCCTGGTTGAGATGGCGTAAATCAGCTTTGCTGAACTGACCTATTATGCTGGCCCGATCGGCGAGGTAATGCAGGCGGTTGCCTTCCTGCACCAGACGGGCTCCGAAATGTGGTGTGATGTCGCATTTCAGTCCCCATCGCAGCGTATCCACTACTTCGTTGGCTGTGCCTTCTGTCATGTTTGTGTTCCTTTTACTGACGGTTAATTGAGGCTGATGCAGCGCAGGATGATATAAGGTCCCTGACGGTCCTGTCGGCGCTCAGCAAAAACTGCCAGCACACCGCGAATATCCTGCACTTCCCGACCGTAGTAATGGCAGACGCTGCCGGACCAGCGATATTTGCCCGTACAGAAGCGAGACAACCGGGATTCAGAATGCTGGCGGTATATCGCCATTGCCTGACGTTTGCTTATGATTTTCATCCATACTCTCCTACAGCCAGCCTCTTTCCGCAAACGACAACGCATTACCATCACCGATGATGAAATGATCCAGCACCCGGATATCCACCAGAATCAGTGCATTCACTATCCGGGAAGTAATCGTTCGGTCTGCTTTACTGGCATCCGTTATTCCAGATGGATGGTTATGAGCGAGGATCACCGCTGCCGCGTTGTGGTGTAGTGCAGATTTCACAATTTCACGGGGATGGACTTCGGTGTGGTTAATCGTGCCAAGGAATAGCGTTTCATGTTCCAGCAGACGATGCTGGTTATCGAGATAGAGCACGACAAAAACCTCACGTTCCTGCCGTCCCAGATGCAGTTGCAGCCAGCTTTTCGTACAACTCGTGTCAAGGAATTGCTCGCCGGGCTGGCGCTGGTATTTCTCCAGCAGTCGCATAGCGCGACGGATAATACGTTGCTCATTCGCTGGAAAAGCCGGAGGTAATATCAGTTCAGACATGGAAAATCCTTAAAATAAAAAGCCCCATAGCAACAAGCTACAGGGCTATAAACGAGATGAGTATGTGGTTCATGAGGCGAGCTGTAGCATGTTTTCAGCCATCACCCACAGGGCGCGGTTAAGTTTGACATCTCCATCAATGCCCTTAATAGCGCGGGTATGTGCGCGCCCTCCTTTCGTATTGCGTCCGTTCAGACCACCTTTAATCAGGTTCTCCTGAATGCGCTGATAGGTTGTCCAGAGGTCACCGGACTCATCCTGCCAGCGACGAGGTGCCAGTAGCTGATATCCCGTCACCGGCTGATGCTCTTCGCCAAAACGATACGTCAGCGCCGCCTGTGCCAGCGCCTGTTGCGCCGGGGGAGGTAATATAAGTGACTGCATGGCGTCGCGTTTTTCTTCTACCCGGTCAAATATCCCCAGCACTTCGTAGGCCCCTTCGATGACTTTCTCTACTACGTTGCCTTTATGTGGCACACGAACCTCACCAAAACTCTCACCGCAAATCAGCCCATTTTGGCAAACCGCTCTGAATAACCCCGGCAGCATCTGGTATGAGCTGGAGCCATCATGGCTGTTAAGCAGAATGATTTCCGGAACCTGTTTGCCAGTGATTTGTCCTTCTCGGCGTAGGCGCAGCATGTGTTTGGTGTGCTCACGCTTGCTCTGGTCCCGCACTCGGGTCTGGCAGGCAAAGAACGGTTGAAAGCCTTCACGCTTCAGGTTATCGAGCAGAGTGATTGTCGGAATGTAGGTATAGCGGTCACTGCGTGATTCATGTTTGTCTTCGCTGAAGACGCTGGGCACATAGTGCACCAGCTCCTCGCGGGTTAACGGGCGGTCACGGCGCACAAGATTGGTAGCACCAAAACGGCTGGCTAAACGGGTCATAGGCGACTCCTTTAAAAATGGGCATAAAAAAGCCACCCCGAAGGATGGCCTGGATTGAAAGGCTGGATTATTAATGTGAAACAGAAGGGTGTATCTGCGATGCAGTCTTTTCTGAATCTGGTATCGGCAATGCAGATAGTTCGGCAGGACTAAGCTTTCCTGCGCGGTAAAGTTGCAGTTTCACCAGAATCGGCGCTTTTTGCGACTGAAGGTAACTCAGGCACCATTCCCGCTTCAGGACTATCCTGACCGGGGCAGGCAAAAGCTCATATGCTTTGCTAAAAACGACTTCAACAAAAGCATCATCACTCAGTTTATCCTCGGCAATATTCAACAGACCATTGATGACAATATTTTCCAGTAACAGCCTGTATTTGTCAGAACCCGTTACCGAAGCTTTAACCGTGTTTTCCGGTAAGTGTTCAGAAGATGTGTCATGATTTTCTGTGTGTGCTTTTCTGCGTGGGAAATTCAGCTTTTCTGTAAGGCTACGAAATTTTCCTGTGCTATTTTCAGACATCGTAATTTTATCCTGTGGCCTCCGCGTCTTGCCATCAGGCAAGTACGGCGAGTTTTTTTATCGCTTTATTCAGGCTAAAGGTGGTCAAACCTGCACCCAGAGCCCTGACCGTGACCGAATGGCTTCGCATCAACGTAACCCCCATTACGCACAGGACAAGTTGCCACGTACAATCAGGCCATGGGGGCTCATTACCCGGCATGTCCGTAACCACTTCGCTTTGACTATGCACGGAAAACACCTCTACTTGTAGCCATTAGGGAGCCACTGGCCCTGTTTGCGAATATCAGTAATAATGCCCCCCTCTTTGACCGAAATGGTACGCCAGCTTGGTTCTTTGCTGGATGCATTCCCATAGGTATACCCGACAGTCATTGTCAGGTTTTCGCCTGAAGTTGTGGTGAGATCAGCCTCATACTTAGCTTCGGTATTTTGTTTGCGAATAAAACGCACGGTGTTGATTGCAGAACAGCGAATACTGCTTTTCGCATATTCAAAGGAATTGTTAGCCATTTGGCATCCGTCGTTTTTAATTTCATCCGTCAGGTTTGCAGAAGCATTAAAGTTCTTAGGTGCAGGGGCAAATTTAGCCATGTCGTTTCGCATAGTCGGTGGATCTGTTTGAAAAACAAGATAAACAGGACAATCTGATTTGCCTACTTCACACGCTTTTGCCACGTAATCACGTACTGGCCATCCAGCATTACCGAAATATTCCGCACCACTTTCATCTTTGCATTGTGACCAGGTAGCTTTTTTCCCCATCATAATGCCGTCTACCAGCACACAGGTGACGGCTTTTACAGGCTTACCATCCCACCGGACTGCATCAAAAGGCTGAATGCCTGTATGGTTCACGTCAAGCGTGTAGGCCTGTGGATTCCTGGCTAGTCGATCATTCGCCTGTTTTAGCTGGCTACTGCCTTCTTGGGTCAGGAAAAATGTATAACGTTCGGGATGTATATCTCCGTGAATTGTCAATGCAGAAGATATAGATGGAATAAGCAGAGCGACTGAACTGAGCGATAAAACAATTAATTTATGCATTATATTCCCCTTTGATTAATTAGTGATTAATACAGTCTTGCCATGAGGTATCGGCCAGCGCTTCATTCAGCCCTTTAGCACTGAATTTTTTAGAGATAGCTGAATTCATAGAGGTGATTTTTATTACGTCTTTTTCACTTGTTGCTTTTAGTGCAGTAAAGGCCGTTTCATCCAGAGAATGATTTGTACCGTTAACGCTGATGCCCGGTTCTGCAAGTCCTGTCAGGGAAGAAACGCGGTAGTCTTCTGCGGGAACGCTATAAGCAACAGCTAACTTTCCGCTTGTACAGATTAGTGTGAGCACTTCACCTGAGTTGTTTTGGGTATTGATTTCAAACTCCATCGCACTGATGTTACCGAACCAGTTCCCCCATTGCTGGTCCTGGATAACGGCGTGTGCAGTGGTACTGAATAAAGCAGCGCTGAAAAGCAAGGTAGAGGTAGTCTTCAACATAGTTGTTCCTTTGTGAGTGTTTTATAAACGAAAAATGGTCTTCAGCTGGACAAAAGTCCATCTGATCGTATGCATTTGAGAGGGGATGAGATAATCGTTAATACAGATCGGTTTTAAGAAATCGATCGGTATTATCTATGGTGATACCGATCGATAATTAGAAATCAATAGAATTTATCTATCATTTATTTGATATCGATCGGCACAACAGATCGGTGTATTGAGGCACAACAGCATACTTAGCTGTTGTGCCTCAATAAGATGATATAGGCATGAAAAATAATAGGATGCTGACAGAGAGAATATGCTTACTTGATGTTTTTCTTATCCTTGATTTTACTCGCCGTTTTCACTATTGCGTCAAAACTGTCACTTACCATGCTTATCATCTGGTATGGAAAAGTATTTTTCAGGGAGGAAGGCTGCAAATATTTAATTACTATTCCACGGGGATTTATACCTTTTGGGCTACTCCCTGGTTGAGTTGGCTTCATAACTTTAACATTCTCATTTTTATAATTTTGATATGCTTCACCTGGTTCCACAATGCTCCCTATGTCATGTTCACTGTGCAGAGGCTGTGCTAAATCAGGGTTGAATTGATGAGTATTATTCTCAGACAAGAAATCCTTATAACCGTCCAGCCCTGGTCCCGAAGTTACAGATTTTGCTACACCATTTTCTTTTTCAGTTCCGTAGCGTTTTGATAACTTATTCTTTTTAGATGCAGCTGAAAGCCTGTACTTATGTAGTCCCCATGCTTTTTTGAATCGCTGAATAAATAAATCATCTTTTACGAATTTAAAAATATATGAAAATTTTACAGCCATGTATTTCTCATAAGCACCTGAGGGTCTTAATGCGGAAAGCATGTTACTGTTAGTTTCAGATGGAACATTTAAATAATCAGAATATGTGCCATCCGGATTTTTTCTTTTACCACGCATGTTACTCCTGTCTTTTTGTATGTATTCCCAAGCCCAATCACATTTCTTTTTCTCTTTTGGAGTCAATGGAAAGTTATTACTTAAATAATAAAGATCGTCCCATTTATTTCGAATGCGATGCATCAAATTGAGTTTGTTTCTCAGAGTGGTAGGTGCGCGATCAAAAAAATCCTCAATTGCAACCATTCGTTCTTTATTATCCACAGGATAGGGATTTATCAGTAATCTCTTATACAAAAAGTCATGTCTGGCAGCAGTGTAATCAGTATTTCTTATTTTCCCGGCAATCTCAGGAATAAGTTGTAACTCACTGTTTGAGTCATGAACCATAGTTTTTATATACAACCATAAAAAATAGCATGCATCAGGAGATTTTTTTATCCATGAAAACTCAGTAGGGGGTAATTGAAGTGATTTAAAGTAATTAAAAGATGTGGAGTAAATCCCCTTAACAATTTTATCCTTGATCAGTAAGAGGGCTTGATTAACAGCACTTGATGCGATTTCAACATTACTTCCAAATATATCACCTTCATTATAAACGCTTTTTGACGATCCTAACGTGCTAATAAGAACCGCAATATCTTTAGCGGAGAGATACCAAAGAAACAATCTGAGATCTCTTTTGTTCTTTATATTGACATAGTGAAGTGAGCTTTCCACAAATCCTTTCCTGTAAAGCACTAGAGCTTAGTTTCTGGTCAGTATACGACTCGTGATTTCAGTAGTCAAAAAAGTAGAAAAATAATAGTTAAAAATGTAGTAGTTAAACAGCGCGAATCCAGCATTATAACTGACCTTAACAAGGTGTTTCACTAATGAAAAAATCATAAAACCACACTAGTTCGCACCATCAAAGTGGTACTCAACGGATAGTGTAAAGAATGCTGGTTTGACGGCAGGTAACAGACAGGATGTATCAATTAAAAAAACAGACGTATATGCAGAAGCAACACATAGACAGAAAAATGTAAAACGATACATAAGCGACCTATGACATGAAAGGATGCCGCCCGGTGTCCTCCTGTTACATTCCCGGAGTCCTCTCATGAACACCATTGATATTCACAGCGACCAGATGGTTGATATGGCATTTATTGTTCGTTTTACTGGTATGACTGATAAATGGTTTTATAAATTAATTCAGGAAGGAAAGTTCCCGAAACCAATTAAAATGGGGCGCAGTTCTCGCTGGTTGGAAAGTGAAGTAGTCATGTGGTTTAAAGAGAAAATTAACGAATCCCGCATTGAGTAAACTTACTCTTTTATCCTAAAACAATAATCACTAACTTTATACATACCTTTTAGTCTATCAAGGCTTACGCTTCCTGGATAAATGCCTTATTTTAATTAAGGTTCTTATTTTATTGGTGTTATCATTATTCACCCATCAGACATACCACCAGTAAAGCAATAGGAATGTTCCTGTGTGTATAAGTACATTTTAATCCTTAAAGCCACAATCACTTCGATGTATTGTGGTTATATTACGAATGTGAAAAAGATGAGCGAAATAGAGGGTATCTTCCAGAACTGTGCTGAGATTCATAACGAAAAGAATTCAATAATAATGTCTGTAACAGACAACTGCATTAATATTGAAAAACTCCACCACACTTATGTGTTACTGAAAAAAATAATACGTAAAAAAAACTTCCCCTTTAGCATGTTGCTTAATAACTCAGGATACAAGCAAACCAGTCGAACTATTGATGTTTTGGAAGTTATGCATCTGCTTGACCAGATACCTGATATGTTCCTGCAATTTCGAAAACTTCATCCACTAATCACCCGTTTCCAGCAAACGCTAAGCCGGTACGACTTTTATTGCAGAGTTCATAACGGTGCCATCACCAGGGGTGATTCAACTAATACTGCCGTGATGCTGAATAAGCTGGTAAGTGAGTATCGTGACGAGGTGAATAAATCTGCTTTTAAACAAGAGCTCAGAAAATACCAAAGAAATTCAATGAAGAATCTGAAAGGGGTGATGAATTATATTCAACATCTTTTTACCCGGCATGCAAGACTGTTGGTAATACGTCTGGACCTGGCTTGGGGAAAAGCACATTCAGGCAGCATTACCCCTGAAATAGCGAAACAACAGCGTCAGCAATTGCTGCGTAACATGAAACGAAACCGGATATTCAGACACGTTTTGGGCACGGTATGGAAACTGGAATACGGGCCAGACAGAGGCTTCCATTACCACACCTTATTCTTCCTTGACGGCAATAAATCCCGCTGTGGGATCAATATCTGCGAGCAGTTTGGCAAATACTGGGTTTCGGCTATTACAGAAAGGAAAGGCACGTACTTCAACTGTAATGTCAGACCTGAACGTTATGAGAAATCTGGCGTCGGGATGGTTAAGTATGACGACATCCTGAAGCAGGAAGGGCTACAACGTGCTGTGAACTATCTAACCAAAATAGATACCTTTGCACGCCTGGCGTTACCTGGCAACGTGAGAACCTTTGGTCGGAGCGAAATTAAAACCTGCTTTCCGAAGAGCAAACGTGGCAGGAAACGCACTCAGCCATCGTAAACCCCTTCAAATCAAAAGATCCTTCACTACCGCATGATGCCTGTGTTTCTCGCAGGCATTTTTCATTCATCCCGGAGTTAATTATGTATAAACCTGTCTATGCGCCTTTTGCCGTTACGTATCATGGCGAATGGGTCGAACCGGAAACAGCGGCACAAGAAGATTACGATATTCTGTTCTGCGAATTCTGTAGGCTGAAAATCAGCGTTGTTATTGACGAACTTACCGGTATAAAAAGTTTTGTTCATACGCCACTGCGACTGGAGGCGACAATGCGACTTACAATATGCCCCTACAACAAAACTGCAAGCAAGTTCAGCGATGGGCAGAAAGCAGAGTACGGCCCCTTACCGCCAGTAAAACCCCGCCAACCTCCCCGCAATACAACGATACAAAACTGGCAGTGTTGCTGGTGCTATCTCTGTTGGAATGGTGAAAAAGTATGTCCGCAATGTGGTGAATGGATTTATACGCTTGAAGATAATCATTTATAAAAATGGACAAGGGGGGCGTTAAGAACTGCGGAATAACGCCCTGGCTATGCTAACGAGCGCGTTGTTTTATTGGCTCAAAAAACATATCCCATAGATGCTCAGCCATACCTTCGTTAGTGAGCAAAGTATCCCTTGAGTATCCAGCACTAAAGACTCCCATTGATGGGCGAAAACCAAGGTTCTGGCCGTTATTGTCAATGGTTAAAATTTCATTGTAAGCATTGCCAATTACGCCATCCTGGCTATAACCGATATCACCCATCCCCATATTTCGTCCGCTATTACGCCAGATTGCACATTGACCGGCTTTGCTCCCACTCATGTAGATCGCACAAGTGAAGGCGTCTGCGTCACGCTTATGAAAATCGATATCTAATCCAGCATGGCGTTTTTTGAGTTCAGCCAGCGATCCTTCAAAATAACGGGCGACATATCCAAAACCAGCACGGCAGGCACGATCCTTATCAAGATCGGTAAAACGTTTTGGCAGTGAAAGATTACTGGAACGTGGTGTAAAAACGGTATCCGTTGCCTGAAGTATTGGGTTTACTGACGCAGGAGAAGAAACATAAGCACTCTGCTGTGGGTTCCTCGCTTCCAAATTGGCAATAGCGCGGGAAACGGCATCGACAACTTGAACGTAGCCTTCATCATGGCTGGCAAATTTATCAATTGGCTTACCGTCTACCGTTGCAGCCAGAATACGGCCAAACGGTAACATCTTCCACGCGCATTCTCTCAAGATCACCGGAATGACCACAGCCTCGCCCCGGTTATGTCGCTCCAGAGCGTTGGTCATTTCTACCTGATAGCAATAATCAGAAGCGATAAAATCACTGCTAATCAGCAACAGGATGATATCTGCCTGCGAAAAGTAGAGGTCTATTTGGTTCTCAAACTCTTGCCCTGGAATGATACAGCGATCGTGCCATGTGGTGATCTTGCCCATGCGCTTCAGAGGCGACAGATGCTTCTCAAGCTCATTGCGTAGCGCTTCGTCTGCATGAGAATAGGAAAAAACGAGAGTGGTCATATTGGTGAAATACTCCTGAACCGATACCGGCTGAAAGGCTATTCTGAACCCGGAGTATAGAAAAATCACGCTTATCGGTTGTAATGAATAGATGCTTGATCTACTTAAAGTTGTTATGTCAGCTTATTCATAGCCACCTATGCCATCCGGCTCACTTCGTCAGCCAAATTAGTGTGATATCCTTTCCAGAATTCCTGTTGTATCCACGACATAAGGCGATGATTGATGGAGCAGTCTCTCAATTTTGAAATGTTGCGCAGCCAGTGGCCGGAACTGGCGGAACTCGCGTATATGGCAGAACGCTATGTCCATTCTGACCCGGAAAGCTGTCTGGTGAAGCTACGTAACTACACTGAATTGATGGTGCGCTGGTTATATCGTCAGGAGCGGTTGCCGGAAGGCATCAAGGCAAATCTGTACGATTTAATGAATGCCGATGTGTTTACCAGCATGATGCCGGAAGCCATCACCATGAAAATGGATGCATTGCGTATCCACGGCAACCGTGCCGCGCACGGCGGGCGAATCAAAGCCAAGGATACCTACTGGCTGCTCAAGGAAGCGTACCTGTTAGGCATCTGGCTATACGTTCGCTATGCCAATGGCAACGTTGACGATTGCCCTAAATTTACCCTTCCTCCTCTGACGCCATCTTCTGCGAGTTCCGATAAAAAACACCTGGAAGAAGCAATACAGGCACAAATCGAAAGCCGCGATCGTGAACTGGCGCTTCAACGCGCACTACAGCAGGAGCAGGAAAAGGCCGAACTGCTCACCCAGCGCCTGGATGAAGCCAGAGCGCGTAACCAGCATGTTGCCGATATCCTCTCTATTGATGAAGCGGAAACCCGTCGCCGCCTGATTGACTCACGCTTACTTGCTGCTGACTGGAATGTAGGGGAAGAGCTAAAAAACACCGATCAGGTTACACAGGAACACCCTGTTAAAGGACAGCCTACCGCAACCGGTGACGGTTATGCGGATTATGTGTTGTGGGACGAAGCGCATAAGCCGCTGGCGGTGGTGGAAGCCAAAAAAACCAGCGTCAATGCCGAGCAGGGGCGAATTCAGGCCCGGCTGTATGCCGACTGGCTGGAGAAGGAATATGGTCAGCGTCCGGTCATCTTCTACACCAACGGCTACGATATCTGGCTGTGGGACGACCATAAAACTCATGGTTATCCTCCGCGTCGGGTATTTGGCTTCTACAGCAAGGAAAGCCTGCAATATCTTATTCAGCAGCGAGAAACCCGTCTGCCACTGAACAGTGTGCCGCACGTAAAAGACAACGAAGGTAAGGCAGTTGCCGGACGTTTGTATCAGCTTGAAACCATTGCCCGCGTCAGCGAACGGTTTACTAACAAGTACCGACAATCGTTAATTGTTCAGGCCACTGGTACAGGTAAAACCCGCGTGGCAATTGCGCTAAGCAAACTGATGATTGATGCCCGTTGGGTAAAACGCGTCCTGTTTCTTTGTGACCGCAAAGAGCTACGTAAACAGGCGGCGAATGCCTTCAATCAGTTCACCAATGAGCCGCTGTATGTGGTCGGGAAATCGAAGAAAGCAGACAGACAGAAAGCCAGGATCTACATCGCTACCTATCCTGGCATGATGAAAATTATGGACCATTTCGACGTCGGTTATTTCGATCTGATAATCGCCGATGAATCCCACCGCTCGATCTACAACGTCTACGGCGATCTGTTTAAGTATTTTGATGCTCTCCAGATTGGCCTGACGGCCACGCCGATCGACATGGTGAGTAAAACCACTTTCGGCCTGTTTGGTTGTGAAGGACGTATACCTACCGCCAACTACAGCCTGGAAGATGCCATCGCTGATAACAATCTGGTGCCTTATGAAGTCGTCACACACACCACGGAATTCCTGCGCGAAGGCATCAAACGGGAGAAATTAAGCGACGCGCAAATCCGTGAGCTGGAAGAACAGGGTATCGATCCCAATACCCTGGAATTTGAAGGTAAATCGCTGGATGACGCGATTTACAACAAAGATACCAACCGCCATATTCTGCGTAATCTGATGGAAAATGGCCTGAAAGATGCAGATGGGCAGCTTCCCGGTAAGACCATCATTTTCGCCCGAAACCACAAACACGCGCTGCTGTTGAATGAATTGTTCGACGACATGTACCCGCAGTTTGCCGGACGCTTCTGCCAGGTCATCGACAACTACGATCCCCGCGCCGAGCAACTGATTGACGATTTTAAAGGGCTGGATGAAAGCACCAACAAAGAGCTGACCATCGCTATCTCCGTTGACATGCTCGATACCGGTATTGATGTCCCGGAAATCGTGAATCTGGTCTTTGCCAAGCCGGTCAAATCGAAAGTGAAGTTCTGGCAGATGATTGGCCGTGGTACGCGTCTTTGCTCAGGGCTGTACGGCAACGATGAAAACGGCAAACCGCTGGATAAACAGAAATTCCGCATCTTCGATCACTGGGACAATTTTGAGTATCACGAGCTGCATACCGAAGAGGCCGAAGTCACAGCGACAAAATCACTGGCGCAAAAACGCTTCGAAGCGTGGGTGATGCTGGGGGCCGCTGCGCAGCGTAAGTTCGACAAACAGGCGGTGGATTTAGTCGCTCACCAGCTCCGCGAGCAGATCAACGCGCTGGATGAAAAGTCGATTGCTGTACAGGAAAAGTGGCAGAAAAAAGCGCAGTACAGCGATGAAAAAGTCCTGCGCCAGCTTTCCCCGAAAACGCAGCAGGATTTACTATCTGTCCTGGCCCCGCTGATGCAGTGGCTGGACGTGCGCGGGCAAAGCGACGCTATGCGTTTCGATATGGATATTCTGGCGGCGCAAACTGCACGTTATACCAACCCGGAAGAGCTGGATGTGCTCTGGCCGGTCATCATCGAGAAAGTGGAGCGTCTGCCGCCGCATCTGGCGCAGGTGCAACAGCAGGGACAGCGGATTAATCAGCTTCGTGATTTAGGCTGGTGGAAGCAGGCAAGTCTGGAAGAACTGGAAGATATCCGCATTCATCTGCGCGGCATCATGCACCTGATGGAAAAAGATGCGACGCCGAAATTTGGTTCGATACAGGTGGATATTACCGAAGACGCGAACCTGATTCAGACGGAAACCCGCAAAACCAACATCCGCTCGATTGATTTCAAACTCTATCGCCAGCAGGTTCAGGGAGCGCTGGAGCCGCTGTTCCAGCAAAATCCGGTGCTGAAGAAAATCCGCAACGGCGAGCCAGTCACGCAAAACGAGCTGGATGAACTGGCGAAGCTGGTGCTGATCCAGAATCCTAACGTTGATATCCGGGCACTGAAAGAGTTCTACCCGCAGGCAACCGCCAGCCTGGATAAACTGTTACGTACAATCATCGGGATGGACAGCGACGCGGTTGAAGTACGCTTTGCCCAATTCGCCGCTGACAACAGCTTGACCAGCCAGCAACTGCGCTTCCTGTTATTGCTAAAAAACCACATCCGCGATTACGGCACCATTGAAATGCGGCAGCTCTTTGAACAGCCGTTTACGCATATCCACAATGAAGGCGTTACCGGTGTGTTCCCGGATATAGAGCAGATCGTCCGGTTGCAAAAGATAGTCGAAGAGCTGGGTGTTGTGACCGACGCAGCGACGGTATAATACGCACATGACAAGCCCCGGCAGCGGGGCTTTTGTATTTATAACAGGGTATACGTAACAATGATCACCGGTGACTTAAAGAGTAAAATTGACGGCCTGTGGGAAGATTTCTGGGTGGGCGGCATCACTAACCCGCTGACTGTAATCGAACAGATCACCTACCTGATTTACTCCCGGATGCTGGATACCCAGGAACAACGCGACGAGAAGCGTAAGCAAATCGCGGGCGTTGATTTTAAACCACGCTTTGCGCCAGAACAGCAGGAGTTCCGCTTCAGCCACTACAGCAACCTCGGTTCGGATGAAATGATGGAAGTAGTGCGCGACGGCGTATTCCAGCATTTCCGTCAGCTCGGCCAGGCCGATGCGTCGAAGGTGACGCTGCTGGGCAACTTTATGAAAGATGCCCGTCTGGAGATCGTTAAGCCGTCATTGCTGACTAAAGCCGTGGAGGTGATCAAAAATCTTCCTCTGGATCGCGGTGACACCAAAGGCGATCTCTACGAATATCTGTTAAGCAAGCTTACCACTGCTGGGATCAACGGTCAGTTCCGCACGCCACGCCACATTATCCGCACGATGGTTGAGATGATGGAACCGAACCCCGCACGCGGCGAGACGATTTGCGATCCCGCCTGTGGCACCGGTGGTTTTCTCGCAACCAGCTATGAATATCTACTGGAAAAATACAGCTCGCTGGAATCCATTCATACCGAGATTGGCACCAACGAACGTGGCGAGCTGGAAGAGCAAAAAATCTTTACCGGCGATCTGCTGACGCCGTGGCGTAACCATGTGGATAACAACATGTTCCACGGTTACGACTTTGACACCACCATGCTGCGTATTGCTGCTATGAACCTGATTATGCACGGCGTAGAAGAGCCGGATATTCATTATCAGGACACCATGAGCCAGAGTTTCAGCACTAACTTCCCGCAGGCCAGCAAAAACGCCTTCAACCTGATTCTGGCAAACCCGCCGTTTACCGGTTCACTGGACGAGGAAGATATCGACTCCACGTTGTCGGCAATGGTGAAAACCAAAAAAACCGAACTGCTGTTCTTGGCGCGAATCCTGCAAATGCTGAAAGTGGGCGGTCGCAGCGCCACTATCGTGCCGCAGGGGGTGTTGTTTGGCTCCAGTAAGGCGCACCAGTCCCTGCGGAAAACGCTGGTGGAAGATAACCAACTGGAAGCAGTGATCAACCTGCCTTCCGGCGTATTTAAACCCTATGCCGGTGTGGCGACGGCGATCCTGATCTTCACCAAAGGCGGTCAGACGGATGAGGTTTGGTTCTACGACCTACAAAATGATGGCTACAGTCTGGACGACAAGCGTAACCCAGTAAAAGACAACGATTTGCCGCATTTGCTGGCAAGCTGGAAGCATTACCGGACTTTGCGTGGGCTACCAGTTGACAACTTTATGGGCGAGAAATTTTCCTCGTTGCTGAAGCAGCAATACCCGGAAGGGATTGATGCTGGTGCTGATTTCAAAGATCGCACGCAGGTGGCGTTTGTGGTGCCGAAGGAGGAGCTTGCTGCGCAGAAATACGATCTCTCTATCAACCGTTATAAAGAAGTTGTTTATCAGGCGGAGGAATATGAAGATCCGAAGGTGATACTGAAGCGACTGAAGGACTTGGAGAAAGAGATTCTGGCAGATTTGGATGAGCTGGAGGGGATGCTGTGAACTGGCCGATAGTGAAGTTAGGGGATGTATGTACTATTAATCCACGCCTACCCAAAAATATTGATCTTGAGCAGGAAGTTACTTTTCTTGCCATGGCTGCAGTGAGTGAGAAAGGCGAAATTTCATCACAAGAAATTCGCATTCTCCATGAGACAAAAAAAGGTTTTACTTATTTTGAGCGTGGTGATGTATTACTGGCAAAAATTACACCTTGCTTCGAAAATGGGAAAGCAACACTAACAAATAGTCTAAATACTCAAATTGGTTTTGGTTCTACAGAATTCCATGTCTTACGAGCAATTCCAGAGTTAATTCTGCCTGAATATATTTTCTATCTCATCTGGAATGAGAAATTCCGTATTGCTGCGGCAAAAGAAATGACCGGTAGCGCTGGGCAAAAAAGAGTCTCTGCAGATTACCTAAAAGAATATCAATTCTATCTACCATCAATATTTGAGCAAGAAAAAATTGTTTCGGCTTTAAATAAAGGATATAGCATTCATCGTAAGCGCCAACAAGCTATCAAACTGGCTGACGATTTTTTGCGCGCTACATTTTTGGATATGTTTGGCGATCCGGTGGTTAATAAGAAAAAATGGCCATTGAGAAAGTTAAATGATATATGTAACAATGTTATTGATTGTCCGCACTCTACTCCTGAATGGGTTGATAACGGCACTATTTGTATTCGTACATCAAATCTATCGAAAGGGGGCTGGGTATGGTCTGATAAGCGATTTGTGAGTAATGAAACTTATTTAGAACGAACGAAAAGGAGTGTTGTAGATGAAGGAGATATTATACTTAGTCGTGAAGGAACTGTTGGTGTTGCAGCTATTGTTCCTAAAAATTTAAAATTATGTATGGGGCAACGATTAGTCCAGCTTAAATTAGACAAAAATCAGGTAATCCCTGAATTCCTCTTATCCTTTTTACTTTATGAACTAGATCCTGTAAGAATATCAAGAGTAATGAGTGGTTCGACTTCAAAACATATTAATGTTAGTGAGTTAAAACAGTTGAATGTGATGCTTCCGTCAATGAAAGAACAAAAATTATTTGCGGAAATACGAAATAAAATAATCAACATATCTAACAAGTCTAATGCAGATAATTTGTTATTTGAAGCATTAAGTTCACAGCTAGTGTCTTAGTTTTAAAAATTTAATTAAAATTGATCCCTCTCGTAAAAATTTTTACGAGAGGATTGAAATTAAAATCTATTGCTGTTTTTTATAAAATCATAGAGACATACTAATTTACAGAAATTACTTGATAACACTTGAATACTCATTGCTTCATCAATATGTTTTTTCAGTATCTTTAGTAGCTCATCCATATCACGCTTGATTAAACCTGGTTCCATATATGGCATCATTCTTAAAAAAAATCCAAAATCATAAGTAAGATATAACTCATTGACACCCACTCTGACTTCAGGAACGCTTTCAGAGCGTCGTTTATCCCAGCCTTGAGACTGAAAACTTACTGGAGTGATATTTAATCGTGATAAAACGCCACCTGATAGTCCAGTTTCATTAATTACACTCCCATCTGGATTAATTAAATTAGCGTGGTTTAAGAAGTGAAAAATAGGAATGCGCGCATTGCCTTTGCATATATTTGGCAAGACATCATTAACAACACATTCCCAATCATAATGCCCATTTTCAAATACAACTTCACGGATGAGATCTACACGTTCTAGGCCAACCAATCCTTTTGCTGCCATCGATTCCGATTTTTTTACCATCGAAATAGCACCATACCCCACAACAAATTCCGTTGTACTGACCCCTTCTTCAATTTTCTCTGAATCCCTCACATATAATTTTCCTTTCGGATCATCAGTTAAAACCAATTCATAAAGTTCATCTTTTATCATTCGGAATAAATGCGCTGGAATCCTTTTTTTAGTTTCACTCAGCACTTCAAATATTTCTTTATAAGATGGTGCCTGAACATATTTTACTGGTATTTTTTTATGAATAACAGAGTCACTAATGTCAGCCTCTTCAAGTTCAGGTTTCCATTCAACGAACAATAATTTATTCTGTAAAAAATCCAAACTGGCATCAGGGAAACAGCTAACTATATCTTCCAATATTTCAGCTATATGTTCATCTGTTAAAGAGTAACCTAAGAAAATAACAGGCCTCTCTATAAACATAGTTAGTAATTTAGATGATAGGTAGGGGTTTTTCTTTCTATATTTATCATAGTCACTTGATGTTAAAATTAATGAGTTAGGCTCAGTGCAGCAACCATGTATTTTATATATTTCGGCAATGCCGTGGCTCCTGCCAGTAATCAATCCATCTTGGCCTATAAAGGTTGTAAATTTGGGGAAAAGGCTTTCTAGGAAAATATCCCAGTTTGTGGTGATAATCCCGTCAATATTTGCTTTCGAAAAAAGAGAAATTTCATTTTTTAATTCGTCATTATTTGTAATGTTTTTATGCGCACTTTCAATATACTTAGATATTGAGAGTTTCAAAGGAGATTGTTCATTAATGAAAAATTGTTCTTGTTCTTTTCCACTTAATGCTAATTTTCCTTCTTCAGTGTCCCACCATTTATCAGCGTATGGTGACACCAATAATTGGGCATATTCGGGCAAGTCACCATTAGCTTTTGTTTTAAGTTTTAAATGATTTTCACCTATCGCTTCAGCAAAATGTTTCAGAAGCTTTTGCCAGCAGGGCACGCCAAGGTAACGCCGAGACACTCCAGAGCCAACAAATAACACTGGGGATGCCTCAAACTGCTTAAAATGCTCTTCGAGTTTTTTCTTGAAATTCATATTGGTATTCCCTATCAAAAATCCTCAACTGAGACAACGGTAAGACATTGCGGTTGACATCTCCAGTGTATGATTAAAAATTTTTGTACTTTTAAAATTCATTTATCTGTTCTGGCAATTTGGCCCATTAGCTATAGCTCTGTGGCCAGTATCCACTACACAGTGCCTGCGTTATGATATGGTTGTTCAGTAATCTTGCCCCCTTACTCCAGGATAAACAATGCCTTTAGATTTAAGTAACACTTTAGTTATTGGCATCAGCGCGACTGCGCTTTTTGACATGAGTGAATCCGATTGCATGTTTCGCGAAACGTATGCGACTGATCCTGATAGCGCCATTGAAAAGTATCGAGCCTACATGCTTGAACACGAAAACCAACCTTTGCAGCCTGGAACAGGTTATCCCCTAGTCAAAGCGCTTTTGGGACTCAACCAACATCGCCAGCCGGATGATAAATCACCGCTGGTTGAGGTTGTTGTGATGTCGCGTAACAGCCCTGATACGGGTATCCGCGTTCTGAATACCATTCGCCATGACAGACTCGATATTACACGCTCAGCCTTTACGGCAGGCGAAACCGTTGCTGATTACCTGGATGCTTTTGATGTGGATCTGTTTTTAACGACCAACGTCGAGGACGCGCAAAAGGTCATTGATTCCCGGTTTTGCGCGGCAGCGATATTAAAAGATCCACCATCTGATGCCTCAGATATCCCGGAAGGGCAGGTACGTATCGCGTTTGATGGTGATGCAGTGCTTTTCTCTGATGAAAGTGAGTTAGTTTATAAAACTCAAGGGATGGCTGCTTTTCACGCCCTGGAGGATGCGCAGCAAGATATCCCGATGGCTGAAGGGCCGTATGCCACTTTGCTAAAAAAAATAGCCAAGCTTCAGGAACGATTGCCGACCCGCGTTGAGTATTCTCCTGTTCGTATTGCGCTGGTGACAGCCCGAAATAGCCCTTCCGAAATGCGCGTCATTAAAACGCTGAGAAGCTGGGGGGTGTATGTCGATGAAGCTTTTTTTCTTGGCGGTGTAGAGAAAACAAAAGTTCTGAAGGCGTTTAAACCGCACATTTTCTTCGACGACCAGGATGTGCATTTGGTTGCTGCCGCAAAGGTTGTTCCTTCCGGTAAAGTCCCTTATGCCAGTAATTCAGAGCTTTTTGAAAACGCAGCATCATGAAACTTTAAATAAATAGCCATCTTTACTGCTAGATGGCTATTTATTAATTTATGCCATCTTCCTAAATGCACCCTCTACCACACCCCCGCTTTTTCCCAGCTCACCAATGTAATCCGCATACCACTGCATCATTTCCCTACGCCCATCAAGATACTGAGCATGGTTATACGTTCCGCGAATTGCGTTCTTATCAACATGCGCGAGCTGCGTTTCAATCCACGCTGAGTTAAAGCCTTTCTCATGCAGAATGGTGCTCATCGTGTGGCGGAAGCCATGTCCCGTCAGTCTGCCTTTATACCCTAACAACTCAATGACCTGATTGATGCTTTCCTTGCTGATCGGCTTGCGAGGATCGTTCCTGCCGATAAACACCAGAGGGTGATGCTTTGATATCGGCTCAAGTTGCTTAAACAGCGCAATAACCTGCTCAGAGAGCGGCACAATATGAGGCCGTTTCATCTTCATCACTTCTGCCGGGATCTCCCATAGTTTTGTCTCAAAATCGATATCCTCCCAGCGAGCAAAACGCAGTTCTTGCGTGCGTACACCGGTTAACATAATGATCTGAGTAGCTGTCTTCGTGATAATACTGCCGGTATAACCCGCCAGATCGTTAAGGAAGTGAGGAAGTTCACTGGCTGTAAGGAAGGGGAAATGCACTCTTTTCGGTGTTGCTAACGCGCTGGCAAGATCGGGAGCGGGGTTGTAGTCGGCCCTACCTGTGACAATTGCATAGCGGAACACCTCACCACAGCGTTGGCGGACCTTGCGCATTTTCTCCAGTGCTCCGCGTTTCTCCATTTTACGCAGGGCTTCCAACAACTCCATTGGTTTGATTTCAGCAATAGGGCGCTTGCCGATGTAGGGAAAGATATCTTTTTCAAAGGTGTCGATGATTTCATCGCGGTAGCGCAGTGACCAGCGATCGGCTTTGGTTTGATGCCACTCGCGAACAACGGCCTCGAAAGTGTTTTTCAAAATCATTTGCTGGGCCACTTTCTCTTCTTTCTTTACCTCGCCCGGATCGCCTCCCGCAGCGAGAATTTTTCTGGCTTCGCTGCGTTTTTCGCGCGCGTCGGCCAGTGAAACATCGGGATAAACGCCAATAGAAAGCATCTTTTCTTTACCAGCAAATCGGTACTTCATTCGCCAGTATTTGGAACCATTAGCGTTAATTAGCAGATACATACCGCCGCCATCAGCCAGCTTATAGGGCTTTTCTTTTGGCTTCGCGGTTTTCACTTTAACATCGGTTAGCGCCATGACATCCTCCAGCTTTTGATGAATCCATCCTCTTGGGGATTTCCGCCAGTAACTAACCTTATACCCCCAACGCACCCCTTGTATAACAAAGATGTTGTTAAAACCCATTGTTATATATCACATTTTTACCATTATGGGGGTGCTGATATTCTAAGAGGAAAATGACACCCCCGAATACACCCCAAAAAACTGCTTGATGCAGGTTGAAGCTGGTTGACCTCAGGATACAAAGAAGGCTTGATATATAAGGGATTACAAGGGGTTTTGTTGACGTCGGGAGAGCTCAGAAGAGGCTAATTGGCGGAAGATCACAGGAGTCGAACCTGCCCGGGAACGCTGGCGTCCCCAACTGGATTTGAAGTCCAGCCACCTCACCGGAGATGACGATCTTCCGCGCCTCGATTGCTACATGGAGGCGGGGCGCATTATAGCTACTTCCTCGGGTTTCCACACCCCCTCACTCACTTTTTTAACTTCCCTTTCTCCTTACCATGACCCGTTTCAAATAAATCTCTACAAAATCAATCACTTACAATTAGACATATTTTTTGACGCTACTCCGATCACAGAAAACAAGAATCGTAATTTGATAACGAGATATCGGAATACCCGTGCTCACAGGGATGGTTTACAAGAACTGTAACCGGTATCAGTGCGTGTGAAAGTGCTAACAAGGATGCGTAATGAAAAGTGAGATTTTGTCCGTTAAAGAGAAGATTGGCTACGGCATGGGTGATGCCGCCAGCCACATCATCTTTGATAACGTTATGTTATATATGATGTTCTTCTATACCGATATTTTTGGTATCCCGGCCGGTTTTGTCGGCACGATGTTCTTACTGGCTCGCGCGCTGGATGCTATCTCAGACCCTTGCATGGGACTGCTCGCCGACCGCACCCGTTCGTGCTGGGGGAAATTCCGCCCGTGGGTGCTGTTTGGCGCTCTGCCATTTGGTCTGGTCTGTGTGCTCGCCTACAGCACGCCGGATCTCAGCCTGCACGGCAAAATGATTTATGCCGCAATCACCTACACGCTGCTGACCCTGCTTTATACCGTGGTGAATATTCCCTACTGCGCGCTGGGCGGTGTGATAACCAATGACCCAACGCAGCGTATCTCCCTGCAGTCATGGCGCTTTGTGCTGGCGACGGCGGGCGGCATGCTCTCCACCGTGCTGATGATGCCGCTGGTGAATCTGATTGGCGGTGAAGATAAAGCGCTGGGCTTCCAGGGCGGGATTGCCGTGCTCTCGGTTGTGGCGTTCCTGATGCTGGCGTTTTGCTTCTTTACTACCAAAGAACGTGTGGAAGCGCCGCCGAGCAGCAACTCAATGCGTGAGGACCTGCGCGACATCTGGCAAAACGACCAATGGCGCATCGTCGGCCTGCTGACCATCCTCAACATCCTGGCCGTCTGCGTACGCGGCGGGGCGATGATGTATTACGTCACCTGGATTCTGGGTACCCCGGAAGTGTTTGTCGCCTTCCTCACCACCTATTGCGTCGGCAATCTTATCGGCTCTGCGCTGGCAAAACCGCTGACCGACTGGAAATGCAAAGTCAGCGTCTTCTGGTGGACGAACGCCCTGCTAGCGGTCGTCAGTCTGGCAATGTTCTTCGTGCCGATGCATGCCAACCTCACCATGTTTGCCTTCATCTTCGTGATTGGCGTACTGCATCAGCTCGTGACGCCAATCCAGTGGGTGATGATGTCCGATACCGTTGATTACGGCGAGTGGTGTAACGGAAAACGTCTGACGGGGATCAGCTTCGCGGGCACGCTGTTCGTGCTGAAGCTGGGTCTGGCACTCGGCGGGGCGATGATCGGCTGGATGCTGGCGGGCGGCGGTTACGATGCCGCAGCGAAAACCCAGAACAGCGCCACCATTAGCATCATTATCGCATTGTTCACGATTGTCCCAGCTATTTGTTACCTGTTGAGTGCCGTGATTGCCAAACGCTTCTATACCCTGAAAACGCCGTATCTGACGGAAATCATGAGTCAGCTGGCTCACGGTGCGCACCGCAATCAGCAGGATTTTTCGACGAAAGAATTACAGAACTAAGGAACCAACGATGAAAATTAGCGACGGAAACTGGCTGACGCAGCCTGGCCTGAATTTAACTCACCCGATTCAGGTGTTCGAGGTCGAACAGCAGGGTAACGAGATGATTGTCTACGTTGCGCCGCGCGATGTGCGTGAACGTACCTGGCAACTGGATACTCCACTCTTCACCCTGCGCTTTTTCTCGCCGCAGGAAGGCGTGGTTGGGGTGCGTATGGAACACTTCCAGGGCGCGTTGGATAACGGTCCACACTATCCGCTGAACGTGCTGCAGGACGTCAATGTAAAGATACAAAACACCGCTGAATTTGCCGAACTGAAAAGCGGAAATTTGAGCGTGCGGGTCACTAAAGGTGAGTTCTGGTCGCTGGATTTCTTGCGTAACGGCGAACGTATTACCGGCAGCCAGCTGAAAAATAACGGCTACGTGCAGGACACCAACAGCGGGAAAAACTATATGTTTGAACGCCTGGATCTGGGCGTTGGCGAAACGGTGTACGGTCTGGGTGAGCGCTTTACTGCGCTGGTACGTAACGGCCAGACGGTGGAAACATGGAACCGCGATGGCGGCACCAGTACCGAGCAGTCTTACAAGAACATCCCGTTTTATCTCACCAACCGTGGTTACGGCGTGCTGGTAAACCATCCGCAGTGCGTGTCGTTTGAAATTGGCTCTGAGAAAGTGTCAAAAGTGCAGTTCAGCGTTGAAAGCGAGTATCTGGAATATTTCGTCATCGACGGCCCTACGCCGAAAGCGGTGCTGGATCGTTATACCCGCTTTACTGGTCGTCCGGCGCTGCCGCCAGCCTGGTCATTCGGTTTGTGGCTGACTACATCGTTCACCACTAATTACGATGAAGCGACGGTGAACAGTTTTATCGACGGGATGGCCGAGCGCAATCTGCCGCTGCACGTCTTCCATTTCGACTGCTTCTGGATGAAAGCCTTCCAGTGGTGCGACTTTGAGTGGGATCCGGTGACCTTCCCTGACCCGGAAGGCATGATCCGCCGCCTGAAAGAGAAAGGGCTGAAGGTCTGCGTATGGATAAACCCCTATATCGGCCAGAAATCCCCGCTGTTCAATGAACTGAAAGAGAAAGGTTATCTGCTCAAGCGCCCGGACGGCTCCCTGTGGCAATGGGATAAATGGCAGCCGGGCCTGGCGATTTATGACTTCACCAATCCTGAAGCCTGCGAGTGGTATGCCAACAAGCTGAAAGGTCTGGTGGATATCGGCGTTGACTGCTTCAAAACTGACTTTGGTGAACGCATTCCTACTGACGTGCAGTGGTTTGACGGTTCCGATCCGCAGAAAATGCACAACCATTATGCGTACATCTACAACGAACTGGTATGGAACGTGCTGAAAGAGACCGTCGGTGAAGAAGAGGCAGTGCTGTTCGCCCGTTCGGCCTCGGTCGGCGCGCAACAGTTCCCGGTGCACTGGGGCGGTGACTGCTATGCCAACTATGAATCAATGGCCGAAAGCCTGCGTGGCGGGTTGTCCATCGGCCTGTCCGGCTTTGGCTTCTGGAGTCACGATATTGGCGGCTTTGAGAATACCGCCCCTGCGCACGTCTACAAGCGCTGGTGTGCGTTTGGGCTGCTCTCCAGCCACAGCCGCCTGCACGGTAGTAAATCCTACCGTGTGCCATGGGCGTACGATGATGAATCCTGCGACGTGGTGCGCTACTTCACTGAGCAGAAATGCCGCATGATGCCGTACCTGTATCGCGAAGCGGCGCGCGCCAATGAACTCGGAACGCCGATGATGCGCGCAATGATGCTGGAGTTCCCGGACGATCCGGCATGTGATTATCTCGACCGCCAGTACATGCTGGGCGATAGCGTGATGGTTGCGCCGGTGTTTAGCGAGGCGGGTGATGTGCAGTTCTATCTGCCGGAAGGACGCTGGACGCATCTGTGGCGTAACGACGAGGTGGCGGGCAGCCGCTGGCATAAGCAGCAGCATGACTTCCTGAGTCTGCCGGTTTATGTGCGCGACAATACACCAGCTGGCGCTGGGCTGCAATAACCAGAAGCCGGATTACGCCTGGCACGAAGGGACGGCGTTCCAGCTGTTCCATCTGCAGGAGGGTCGGGAGGCGATTTGTGAAGTCCCGGCGGCTGACGGTTCGGTTATCTTCACGCTGAAAGCGACGCGCACGGGTAATACCATCACCGTGCAAGGAAGTGGCGAAGCGCGTAACTGGACGCTGTGTCTGCGTAATATTACGCAGGTTAGCGGCGTGAAGGGCGGCTCGTCTGTGGGCAGTGAGTGGGGAACGGTTGTCACGCCGGATGCGATTGTGCTGACGATTACCCTGTAAGTAAATCTCAACGTGGGCTGGATGGCGACGCAATGCGTTTTATCCGGCCCACGCTGCGAGCAGCATTCCAGATCTGAAAATCTAAAACATCCTGAATTAAATTTTTAACTCCCCATATTTGCGAGCGGTGTCACTCTGATTCCCACGAAAAATGTGATCTGCGCCGTAAATATCTCACTATTTCCTCTTTTTGTCTTATTTCTGTCCGGATTACTGGACACGATTTAGTATTGTTGGCGCATCGTAGTCCTCTTATATTTATCATCACGGATTACACGTGGAGCATAAATGCTTCTTTATAACCTAAATAATTCGAGTTGCAGGAAGGCGGCGACGCAGCGAATCCCCTGAACGTACATAAGTACGTGACTGGGGTGAGCGAGGAAAGCCAACGCACATGCAGCTTGAAGTATGACGGGTATAGATATTTAATCTGGTATGTAATAAGGGTAAATAATGCAAATGATTACCTCGCGACAAAACAGATTATTAAAATTTCTTCTGTCTAAGAAGGAATATGTCACGCTGCTGAAAATTGCCGAGTATTTATCTGTTTCAGAGAAAACTGTGCAGCGCGATCTGCGCTTACTGGAACCATGGTTATCAGAATGGAAAATAGCCATCGATAAACGTGCTGGTGCTGGGGTGATATTAAGTGCCGATAATATTACCGACATTTTATATATGGACCAGTTATTAGGAACGGAGGGTGATGATGCTGACGGCATGATGAATAATTCACGGCGAGTAAAGATAGCTTCACAATTATTAAGCGAAACGCCGCATGAAACGTCGATCAGTAAATTATCCGAACGTTATTTTATTAGTAGCGCATCGATTGTGAACGATTTGAAAGTAATTGAATCCTGGATTACCCCACTGGGCCTGTCGTTGATTCGCAGTCAGAGCGGCACGCACATCGAAGGTAGCGAGAGCGGTGTGCGCCAGGCGATGGCATCGCTGATTAACGGTGTGATTAACCATAATGAACCTGGTAACGTGGTTTATTCACGCCTTGACCCGGGCAGTTATAAAGCCTTAGTGCATTACTTTGGCGAAGAAGATGTTTTATTTGTCCAGACGTTATTACAGGAAATGGAGAACGACCTGTGCTGGTCGCTCGGCGAGCCTTATTACGTCAATATCTTTACCCATATTCTGATCATGATGTACCGCATCACGCGTGGCAATGCGCTTCCGAGAAAAGAAGAGAGCATCACTACCTGTGATGAGAACATATTTTCCATTGCCAGTCGCATGATTCAGCATATCGAAAAACGCATTGCCCACCCGCTGCCTGAAGACGAAGTCTGGTTTATATATCAATACATTATCTCCTCGGGTGTGGTGATTGAAGAGCATAATGACGTGAGTGTGATTGGCCATATGCACTCCAGCGACGAAGCGCGTTTGATTACCCATCGGTTGATTGCCACCTTCGCCGAGATGGTCGACAGCGATCTTAGCCAGGACACGGCGCTGTATGACGGATTGCTGATCCACATTAAGCCGCTGATTAACCGCCTGAACTACCAGATCCGCATTCGTAATCCGCTGCTGGAGGATATCAAAGGCGAGTTGCAGGACGTGTGGCGTCTGACCCAGTGTGCGGTAAATCGGGTGTTTAGCGGTTGGGGCGAGCGGGCCGTGTCGGAAGATGAAGTGGGATATTTAACCGTGCATTTTCAGGCCGCAATGGAGCGTCAGATAGCGCGTAAACGCGTACTACTGGTCTGTTCAACGGGTATCGGCACTTCTCACTTACTCAAAAGCCGTATTCTGCGCGCCTTTCCGGACTGGACTATCGTCGGCGTGGTGTCGGCAGGCAGCCTGCCCTCTGTACTGACGGACGATATTGAACTGGTGGTATCGACGATTAATTTACCCGCGGTTGCCATGCCGGTCGTGTATGTCACTGCCTTCTTCAATGATGCGGATATTAAGCGGGTAACAGAAACGGTTATTACGGAAAAATTACATCGGGCGACGTCGCTGGTCGTTGAAAATTAATGTCTGAACTCCATGAGGTATGATTGATGGACATCACGAAAATACTCAATACAAATCGCGTTATTTTGGACATGAAGGCTACAAGCAAAACGGAGGCTATTGAGGAACTGACGGATATTCTGCAAAAAGATGGAGCAATTAGCTGTCGCGAAACGTTTATTCAGGATGTCTGGCAACGTGAGTCAGAAGGCTCGACCGGCTTCGAAAACCATATTGCGATCCCGCACGGGAAATCCTCGGCGGTGGTCAATACCACGCTGGCGATTGGGCGTACCCGCCAGGAGATTCCCTGGGAAACCCTGGACGGCAGCAATGTACGGTGCATTATTCTGTTTGCCGTACGTCTTGAAGATCAAAACACCACCCATATTCGTCTGCTTTCGCAGGTTGCTGGCGCGTTGGCAGATGACGACATTATTGAACAACTATTAGTTGAAAGTAGTCCACAAAAAATTATTGAGCTTTTTAGCCAATATGCTGAATCCAATGTCTGCTAAATAAAATGTGGAGCATGTTATGAATATTGTTTGTGTTGCCGCCTGTACGGCGGGTATTGCGCACACCTATATTGCCCGTGAGAAGTTAATTAAAGGTGCCAAAGCGCTTGGTCATAATATAAAAGTTGAAACCCAGGGCACCATTGGCACAGAAAACGAACTGCTGACAGAAGATATTTCTGCGGCTGATGTCGTGATTCTTGCTGTCGATGTAAAAATAAAAGGGGAAGAGCGATTTTCAAACAAACGCATTGTGCGAGTAAAAACTGAAATCGTCATAAAGTCGCCCATTCAGTTTCTTGAAAAGGTCGAAAAATCATTAGTTAATAATAACCAGTAGCGATCCTCATTCTGGAGGGATTTCACATGAGTGAAAATAAAATTCCGCTATCTCAGGAAATAAAAAAACATTTATTAACGGGAATATCGTGGATGATCCCGTTAAGGAAGGTGCGAATAAGCAGGTCATTTCTTCCCAAGCTGACTCGCTGATTAAAATTTCGCGGATCTGGGCCGATTTT
>NZ_JAOWGW010000058.1:0-84486 GCF_030332945.1 Citrobacter sp. Cpo037 | reverse complement strand
AATCGGCCCAGATCCGCGAAATTTTAATCAGCGAGTCAGCTTGGGAAGAAATGACCTGCTTATTCGCACCTTCCCTAAAAATGAGTGAGCGGATTAACGCGAAGTTTGGCGTATTGTCACAGCCCGTTGGCCCTAAAAAAACGGTATGTCAGTATCGTACTACTCAGCCCGTCACACTTAATCCGCTGTCTGTCGCGGCGGTGAAAATCGATGCCGAACCTGATGGGCGCTCGGTCATCCGTATGCGAATAAAGTGCAATCCACAGATGGACTGGTCGCAAACCGATCTGACGCACCTCAGCCTTTACCTCAGCGGTGACGCGCCGGTGACCCACGCGCTGCACCTTGCTTTGACAAAGCGTCTGGCTTCTCTTTATTTGAGACTCCCCAACAGCGTAGAACGTATTCGACTGGAGGGTTACTTTTCCCCGGGCGGATTTGCCGATGAAGACAGTTTGTGGCCAAAAGGCGATACGGCGTTTGGCGGCTGGCAATTGTTGCTTGAGTATTTTACGTTCCGCGAAAAATTTATGTTTGTCCATCTTAACGGTCTGGAAGAAATATCGTTTCCTGAGGGGATAGACTGCTTTGAAATAGAAGCGATACTGACTCAACAGTGGGATTCTGAGCTTCCTGTGGGGAGTGAAAACATTCGTCTTCATTGTGTTCCGGTTATTAATCTTTTCACTATCGAAGCCGATCCGCTGGTAGTTAATGGTCTGGAAAGCGAATATTTGCTGCGTCCGCGAAGGTTGCAAGATGGCCACACGGAAATTTTTGCAGTCGATGCGGTTTCAGGATCACAGCGAACGCGTAACGCCGTTTATGCCCCTTTCACCAGTTTTCGCCACAAGGGAGGCATGATGCGCCGTAATGCACCTGAGCGTTATTACCATACTCGTGTCAGACGCGGCGTATCCGGATTATATGATACATGGCTGATCCTCGGGGGAGATGCCTGGGAGCGGGATCGCCTTGCTGAGTATGAAACCTTGTCTTTGAAAGTGACCGGAACAAACGGTCAGCTACCGCGGCGAGCTTTGCAAAGTACATTGCTCAATCGTTGTGAGCAGATACTCCAGACGCCGCTTGCCGTTCGCAATCTGTCTAAACCGACGCTACCTGCTTACCCTCCCGCTGAGGATCGTTTTCACTGGCGAGTGTTGAGTCACCTGGGATCCAGCTTTCTGAATATGATGGCCAGCGCTGAAGTGCTTAAAGGAACGTTGTCTCTCTATAACTGGCAGGATGATGAACTTAATTATCGTCGTCTGGATGCGATCATGGATGTTCAACAACATGAAATACAGCGCTTTGAAAAAGGATTTCTACTCCGTGGTGTGGACATCGAAGTAACGCTTGATGAAAACGGATTTACAGGCGAAGGCGATATTCATCTGTTTGGTGAAATGCTTAACCGCTTTTTTGCATTGTATGCGGATATTCATTTGTTTAATCAGCTTACTTTAATCATACAGCCGGCAGGGAAAAGCTTGCGATGGAAAGAGAATCACAATCAGCGACTACCCGGTTGCTAACGAGCCTTGGCGAACACCTACCCCGTACTAATTTTTATCGTTTCTGTCAGTTGCTGGAACAGTGGGATCCACAAGCGCCCTGTCCCGGAAGCCAACAAAGCCCACGTTTCGATACCATTCGTTTTCGCCCTCATCCGGGGATGGGATTCCCGGCGGGTGAAATAAAAAGTGCAGAATATGATCCGCAGCAACCCACACTTCCACCAACGGTTCGTGTCACTTTTATGGGGCTGTATGGCGTGGAATCGCCGCTGCCGACAACCTATCAGAATGATATTGCCCAGCGTCAGGAAGGTGCGGACGTTGCCGCTGAGTTTCTGGATATTTTTAACCATCGCTTAATTACGCAGTTTTATCGAATCTGGCGTAAATACAGCTATCCAGCGACTTTTCGACCAGGCGGAACAGATGAAACATCACAATATTTGCTGGGGTTGACTGGGCTGGGAATTCAGGGGTGCGCCATACAAACAGCTACCCCGATATCGCGCTTTTTGGCGCTGCTGGGAATAATGAGAATGCCAACGCGTACGGCAGAAGGTATATCCGCGCTGGTTTCTTTATTATCGCCAACAACAAATACCACCGTGGCCCCTCATGATAAACGCTTAATCCTGCTGGATAAGGCGTTAAAAATGAGTGTGCGGCAACCCGTTAGCCTCCATTCTCGTCCGGTGATGGGAAGTAGCGCCGTAGATATTAACAGTCAGGTGCTAATTACGCTTACAACGGACGTTCCCGATGAGGCTCGCGAATGGTTACCGGGTGGCCAGCTTTACCATGATTTTCTCGCGCTGATGCACGTTTATTTAGGTGCCAGAGTGAATGCGAGACTGCAATTACGCATTCCTCGATCGGTGCTTCCGGATGCTCATCTTACCAGTAATAAAAGTGAGCACGCAGTTCAGCTTGGCCGCACTGCTGTGATGCGTCTGGATAACCAGGAAGCGAAGAATCAATTTATAACAATTAAGCTTGGGCTTTGGCAGAGCCTTACTCAACATGTTCAACGGAGGGAAGCCGATGAGACTGGCGATTATCGCTATTAATTTTGCCGTAATAACCGGAATGGTCAGTTTAGTTACTGGGTGTGGTCTGACACAAAAAGTATCTGAAGGTACCGTGTCATTAACGAAGTCGATTTTTTATAAGGAAATTAAAACCCTGCATTTGGATCTTTCCGCCAGAGAAGCCGCAAATAAAAATGCGCAGGGCATAGCGCTTTCGACGGTCGTGCGTATTTACCAACTCAAAGATCGAAAAGCATTTGACTCGGCTAATTATCAGTCCTTATTTGCGCAAGATAGTACGGTGGTGAAAGCAGATTTATTGGCTCAGAAAGATGTTAGGGTACGACCAGGTGAAAGCGTAGCTGTCGATATTCCATTCGAAAACGAAGCGCAATATGTTGCCGTGGCGGGAATGTTTATTTCTCCCGATCAGTCTGAAGATTCATGGCGTGTGGTATTACGTCGTGAAGATCTCGATCCTGATAAGGCGCGAGTGATTGAATTAAATTCTCAGGCTCTGGTTCTCCTGATGCCGGAGGATGAGTAATGATTAAACAGCCTTCTCTTTATGACATCTTGCTGGGTAATTTTTCCGGTGGTTTTCCTTTGCTCGCAGTCAGCGAAAATACGCAGGTCATCTTGTCCGTCCTCGATAATATGCAGCGCATTTTGAATACTCGTGCCGGTAGCCTCAAACATTTACCCGATTATGGTCTGCCGGATATGACCAAAATCCTCCAGGGTATGCCGGGAACAGCACATCAGCTTATCAGCACGCTTTCTCAGGTTTTGTTGAAGTATGAACCGCGACTAAAAGACATTAAGGTAACGATGCAGGAGCAGGAAATGCCGGGGCATTTGCGTTATTCCATTGATGCGGAACTTCATGATCTTGGCATTGTGCGCTATGGCACTGATTTTACCCCTGAGGGGCGGGTTCTTATCCGTCATCTTAAGAAGCAGGGGTGGCTTGAGACGGGAGTGTACTGACATGGAAAAGAATCGCATCAGCACCGGCGGCGATCCGCGTGCTTTCACGGAGTTTGGTCAGTTACGCGATGAAATCAGCAAGCTGACTCACCCCGCACGCCCGGATGTTGACTGGCAAAAGGTGGAACAGTTAAGCCTGGCTCTGTTTCGTCATAACGGAGTCGAACTGCAAACACTGGCCTGGTACACCGTCGCCAGAATTCGTAGCGCAGGTTTGGCTGGGCTAGCCGAAAGCGCGGAACTGCTGGAGGCATTACTGACGCATCACTGGAGCGTAATATGGCCGCAGCAAACCCATGCCCGCGTTGAAATATTGGCATGGCTGTCAGCTCGTTTACAGCAAGAATTACGCACGCTAACGTTGTCATATGCGGATTTATCAATGGTGTATCGGGTTGAGCAGAGTCTGAAACATGTCTGTGAGGTGCTGCAACGCCTTGAGTTAAAAACGTTAAGTAAACTAGACGCTGTCGTTACCTGGATGCATAACGCAGCTTTACGCCTGGAGAAGTCTGAAGCGGATTCGGGATCCACCGCTGTGATGATACCGGCTTCAGGTACGACTAATCACGCTGAGACGTCTTTGCCACAGTTGGTCTTTGTGGTTAATGAAGCATCGTCGCCCGATCAATCAAGCGCAGCGGAGTTTGCTACTCAAAGCGTTCATCGACCCCGGCGAATGTGGTTGGGATTCGCCATCGGTGTCATGGCAACGGCAGTGGTGAGTACAGGCACTTTTCTTGGTATCAGCCCTATGTGGGCCGACAGATTTGAACTGGTTCAGCCATTGCCACGGGGGCTGACACCTGAACAATTGTCCACATTGAAACATTCCTCAGATTTGAAAGAGAAGAAACAGGAATTAATCGCCGCAACGCAAGGGCAATTGGACGTTTTACATCGCCTGTCACCTTTGTGGTCAAGAGAATATGCCGCATCATTAGCACAGCAATTAGTCACCCTGTGGCCGGAAGAATCGCAGACTACGGTATTCGCCAGCGGATTACAGAAACAGTTAAACACGGAAGCGTTGCCGGAAAGTGCTCTGCAAAACTGGCATCATGCTCAGCAGGGGCTGGAGGCGTTAACTGCCCAGCTAAATTCGCTTGATGAACGTAAAGGTAAATATCTGACGGGTTCGGAGCTGAAATCAGCCATTTTCACTATCCGCCGCCAGCTTGACCAATCGCCGCCGACAGAAGAGTTATTGCGCCAAATTGATGAGGAGTTAAAAAAGCAGGGAAGTGTATCACCCGCTTTGTATCAGCAACTTGATATGCGGATTAATCAGCTTCTTAATCGTTATGCGCTGTTGAAACAAAGTTCGGTGAGGAGAGAATAGTAACTATTCTCCAAAAGCAAAAAACCGCCTTTTGGGCGGGTTCTTTGAATAGTGGTGCCCGGACTCGGACTAACGCTGTAAGCGTTGAACAGCGCGCTTGTCGCGCTGGCCCCGAAGGGGTGAGCCGCTGGCGGCGAATAATCGAACGAAGTTCGATGAAGAGTCCGTTTCGCTAAAAGCAAAAACCCGCCTTTTGGGCGGGTTCTTTGAATAGTGGTGCCCGGACTCGGAATCGAACCAAGGACACGGGGATTTTCAATCCCCTGCTCTACCGACTGAGCTATCCGGGCAACGAGGCGCATTAAAACCGATTCGCTTCGTTTCGTCAACGAAATTTCTTCAAATCAACGCAGACTGCACAATCTATCACCACATTGTTGCTATTGCACGCATTCTCAGGCAAAAAATGCCGTCCACGCGGCGGAAAGCGGCATTGCCAGCAGAAGGGCAGGAAGCATATTCACAACCGCAAACATTTTGATTCCACAAATACGTAAACCGGTTGCCAACAACAGCAGTCCACCTACGGCGCTGAAATCGGCCATCATGGCTGGCGTCGTCAGGGGCAAAATAAGTGCTGCGCAGGTGGCAAGCGTTAGCTGGATTGCCAGCATTGGTACACAAATTGCCGATACCGCGATACCTAATGAACAGGCAAAAATGATGGCCGTGAAGAAATCAAGAAACGACTTCGCGATTAAAATATTCGGGTCGCCGGTCATCCCTTCATGTATCGCCCCGAAGATCCCGGTACCACTGGCGCAAAATAGCACGATGATGGCCACATAGCTCTGGATGAAGGATTCGTGTGTGGTGTTGGCATCCGACCGGGTGAAAAGCTGCTGCGCTTTGGCAACCGCGGTATTGATCCCTTTTTCCAGATAACAGAACTCGCCAATTAATGCACCGACTAACGTAGCCAGGACCATCACCGGTAGGTTAGCGCACTTGATAACCAGCAAAATACCAATTCCCAAAGAGCACAGTCCGAATATGGAGGTCATGGAGGCACGAATGCGTTCCGGTAAATGCTGGCTGAGTAGTGCGCCGAGAACACCACCAAATAAAATGGCGCCAGCATTAATAAAGGGTCCAATTACCACGTTTGCTCCTGCATACCCATTATCGTCTTGATGCTAAAGGCAATTCTCTGGGTAAAATATGTTTTCAGATTGCATTATTATGCCGCGATTGACAGGCGAAATGCTTGTTTATCTGTGAGGTTCAGGCTCCGGATTTTATCTTGCGCCTGAAAGTGAAAGGTGCCATGATTGCGCGAATTTTCTCCTGTCTGAATGGGGCTGCCTGGGATGATATTACTCCCCCTACATCGCCTTCAACATCGCCTTTTTGCGCGACGTTTGCCCCTTCCTGCGACTTATCTTTACGCTCCCACCATGCGGTGAGGGCAGCGCACGCTCACTGCAGGATAACAGTAAAATCAGAGGCTATCTGCTTTTACTGATGTCTGGCGGTCGGGGCTGGTAACCAGTTTGACCTGTCATTTCGTGGGCAAAGCAATGTGGCTTTGTCCGGGACTTTTGATTTTCCCGAAACGGGTTATTGCGCTTATGAAATCAATGAAAATTGCCGCCAGTGGAGAACTGGTTTCTCGTCTGTCCAGCCATCGTCAGGTGGTGTCGCTGGACAGTACTGATTTTACTGACGTTGCGGCAGTCGTCATTACCGTTGCGGATAGCCGCAGCGGGATCCTTGCTTTGCTGAAACGCACCGGTTTTCATATACCCGTGTTTCTGTTCGCAGAGTCGGATGTTGATCTGCCGGCGGGCGTGAATGCGGTCATTCGCGGTCAGGCGCAGGACTGGCTGGAGCTGGAGTCTGCTGCCTGTCAGTATGAAGAAGATTTGCTGCCGCCGTTCTATGACACGTTGACTCAGTATGTCGAGATGGGGAACAGCACATTTGCCTGCCCAGGACATCAACACGGTGAGTTCTTTAAAAAGCATCCCGCGGGGCGCCATTTCTACGAGTTCTTTGGTGAGAATCTGTTTCGCGCGGATATGTGCAACGCCGACGTTAAGCTTGGCGATCTGCTGATTCATGAAGGCTCGGCGAAACATGCGCAGAAATTTGCTGCGAAAGTTTTCCACGCGGATAAAACCTACTTTGTGCTGAACGGGACCTCTGCGGCCAATAAAGTAGTAACCAATGCGCTGCTGACGCGCGGCGATCTGGTGCTATTTGACCGTAATAACCATAAGTCGAACCACCACGGTGCGCTGATCCAGGCGGGTGCGACGCCGGTGTATCTGGAAGCGGCGCGTAATCCGTTTGGCTTTATTGGCGGCATTGACGAGCACTGCTTTGATGAGGAGTATCTGCGCCAGCAACTTCGTGATATTGCGCCGCAAAAGGCAGAACAACCGCGCCCGTTCCGTCTGGCGATCATTCAGCTCGGCACTTATGACGGTACGATCTACAATGCCCGGCAGGTGATCGACAAGATCGGTCATCTGTGTGATTACATCCTGTTTGACTCAGCATGGGTCGGCTACGAACAATTTATTCCGATGATGGCCGATGGGTCACCGCTGCTGTTGGATCTCGATGCTAACGATCCGGGGATCTTTGTCACCCAGTCGGTACACAAACAGCAGGCCGGATTCTCGCAAACCTCGCAGATCCACAAAAAGGATAACCATATTCGCGGTCAGGCGCGGTTCTGCCCGCATAAGCGTCTGAATAATGCATTTATGCTGCATGCTTCTACCAGTCCGTTTTACCCGCTGTTTGCGGCGCTGGACGTTAACGCCAAAATCCATGAAGGCGAGAGCGGTCGTCGGCTGTGGGCGGAGTGTGTGACGCTGGGCATTGAGGCCCGTAAAGCGATTATTACCCGCTGTAAGATGATTCAGCCGTTTGTTCCCCCGGTAGTCGATGGCAAACCGTGGGAAAGCTATCCGACGCAGGTGATTGCCAGCGAGCGTCGCTTCTTTAGCTTCGAACCAGGTGCTAAATGGCATGGTTTTTCCGGCTACGCGCGCGACCAGTATTTCGTTGACCCTTGCAAACTGCTGTTAACCACTCCGGGCATTGACGCACAAACCGGGCAATATACCGAGTTTGGTATTCCGGCGACGATTCTGGCGCATTACCTGCGTGAAAACGGCATCGTGCCGGAGAAATGCGACCTTAACTCGATTCTGTTCCTGCTGACCCCGGCAGAAAGCGCAGAGAAACTGGCGCAACTGGTGGCGATGCTGGCGCAGTTTGAGCAGCATATTGAAGACGATACGCCGCTGGCAGATGTGCTGCCAACCATCTTCAATAAGTATCCGGTACGCTATCGGGATTACACGCTGCGTGAACTGTGCCAGGAGATGCACTCACTGTACGTCAGCTTTGATGTGAAAGATCTGCAAAAAGCGATGTTCCGTCAGGAAAGTTTACCTGCCGTGGCGATGAACCCACAGGATGCGAACAGCGCTTTTATCCGTGGTGATGTTGAACTGGTGCGGATTAGTGAAGCAGCTGGCCGCATTGCGGCGGAAGGTGCGCTGCCTTATCCTCCGGGCGTGCTGTGCGTGGTACCGGGCGAAGTATGGGGTGGGGCGGTACAGCAATATTTCCTGGCGCTGGAAGAGGGCGTAAACCTGCTGCCAGGCTTCTCGCCGGAGCTGCAAGGTGTTTACAGTGAAACGGATGCAGACGGTATTAAGCGTCTGTATGGATATGTGGTGAAGTAAGCGCAAAAAAAGCGGGTTACCTTTTGGTAACCCGCTTTTCTCTGCGTAAACGTTAGTGCGCGATAGTCTGTGTGCCTGCTGGAACGCGTACGTGTTTGTATTTAAACAGCGCAACGAAGGCAAAAGCCAGAACCAGCGAGTAACCTGCGAAGATCAACCACACGGTCTGCCAGTCGGTAATACCGTTCAGCGTATAGTGTTCAACGACTTTACCGCTCACCAGTCCGCCCAGAATACAACCGAAGCCGTTGGTCATCATCAGGAACATACCCTGTGCGCTGGCGCGGATTTCAGGGCGTACTTCTTTCTCCACGAACACAGAACCAGAGATGTTGAAGAAGTCGAAGGCGCAGCCGTAAACAATCATCGACAGAACCAGCAGCACGGTACCGAACGGCGTTGGGTCGCCGTAGGCAAACAGGCCGAAGCGCAGCATCCACGCCACAATACTAATAAGCATCACGTTCTTAATACCGTAACGGCTTAAGAAGAACGGGATGGTCAGGATAAACAGCGTCTCGGAAATCTGTGAAATCGACATCATCACCGATGCGTGTTCCACGATAAAGCTACCGGAGAACAGCGGGTTGTTATCGAAGCTGTGCAGGAAGGTGTTACCAAACATATTGGTAATCTGCAGCTCTGCGCCCAGCATCATTGAGAAGATGAAGAAAATCGCCATACGCTTGTTTTTAAACAGCGCGAAAGCATCCAGACCGAGCATTGATGTCCAGCTCTGGTTTTTCTGCTGATTGGCAACCGGAATATGCGGCAGCGTCAGGGTGAACAGTACCAGTACCAGGGACAATGTCGCACCGATATACAGCTGCATATGGCTCAGTTCAAAGCCGGAGAAGCTCACGGCCCACATCGCCAGAATAAAGCCGATGGTGCCCCAGATACGAATTGGCGGGAAGTCGGTAACGATATCCATCCCGGCAGATTGCAGGCGATAGTAGGAGATGGTGTTGATTAGCCCCAGTGTTGGCATATAGGCCAGGGAGTTAAGCAAGATCACAAAGAACATTGCCCCTGGCGTGGTGACTTCGGCTGCGGCAAACAGCGTTCCTGCGCCGACCAAGTGGCAAAGGGCGTAAACCCACTTCGCACTGATCCATTTATCGGCCACGATCCCTAACAGCGTTGGCATAAACACGGCGGCGATCCCCAGCGAGCTATACACCGCGCCAATGGATGCACCATCGAATTTAAGGGTGACAAACATATAGGAGCCGAGGGTAGTGAGCCAACTACCCCATAAGCAGAACTGCAGAAACGAGAGAACTTTCAGCTGCAGCTTAAGATTCATGTTAATTTCCTCACACCGTAATGCGGATGAATGTTTTAAAAGGCACATTTGCCGTGGCTATATGATGTGATTCTATCAATGAGAGGCACTCTTTTTTTGTTACCTGTGACAAATATTTGCAAACAATTTCTGATTGCAAAGCAAAAGAGTGATGGAGTTAACATTTTTGGTGCTTCAGGCCCCCGTTTTAGGGGGCTGAAGAGGGATACATTAGTGGCGTCGATATGATTTTTGTGCGGAATTGACCTTGTAAAGGTATCGGCGTGATTCAGCAGAGGGATGTCGGGTGGTCAGCGTTTGATAAACGTCACCAGGAGACATGCTGTTAATGATATTCGCGGCCTGAATTTTATCGTTCGAGAACACGCGTAGTACGCTGCCCGCACCGCCGTTATACGCGGTGATTACCGCATAGCGACGTGAGGTCGGATTATCGATACCGCCCAAATAGACATTGTTGAGCATTGCCAGATAGGCCGTACCGGTATCAATGTTACTGGCCGGGTCAAACAGGAAGCTACGGCTCGGCGTGCCTGAGCGCCCTTGCGAGCGGAATACATCTTTCCCTGCGCTGTGCTGTACCACCTGCATCAGTCCCAGCGCATCGGCATGGCTCACCGCATACGGGTTAAATGAGGATTCGGTTTGCATGATAGCCAGAATCAGCGACTCGTCGACGCCATACTTACGTGAAGCCTGACGCACCATACCGACGTATTTATGCGCGCGCTTATCAAGGTGGTTAGGCACCAGGTTGATTGTCACGCTATAGATGATACGCAGGCCATTGCTGCGGCTTTTAAGCCGTGTTTGCAGCAGGTAGTTGGCAAAGTTGGTGGCACGTCCCTCCCAACGAATGGGCTGGCCGGTATTATCGACCACCTGTCCGTACAGGAATGGTTCTTTGGAAATCTTAATGTCGTCGACATCGGAATAGAGGTCGATAGAACCCGGATCATCGCCCATCAGCAATGCCTTGATAATCGCTCGACGCAGGTGTCCAGCGGGATCTGTCCCGGCAATGGTCTCGACGGTTATCGTACCGTCATCAAAGTTGATGTGGCTGCGGGTTTGATACTGATCGGTATACTTGACGTAGTCCTTCGGACCCGCAATCAGCACTTCCTTAAATCCCCACAAATTCTCAATATTATGGGCAAATTGCCCCATCAGAATATCAAAACCGTTGGTATCCTTGACCCAGGCTTCGTTATAGGAATCGCCTTTTTTGGTCGAACTGGAACAGGAGATGAGCAACGGCACAATAACGGCAAGCGCGAGAAATTTTTTCATCATTCCGGGAGTGCGTGTTGTGTTTGTTGTTTGCAAGGACCAGATTAAAACGTAGGCCGGATAAGCGCAGCGCCATCCGGCAACGGTTCTTATGATTCTGGCGTATAGCCTTCAATATGCACATCCTTACCTTCAAACAGGAAGTTAATCATCTCCTGTTCCAGTAACTTACGGTGTTCGACGTTCATCATATTGAGTTTTTTCTCGTTAATCAGCATGGTCTGTTTATGCTGCCATTGCGCCCATGCTTCTTTAGAAATCTCGTTATAAATGCGTTTTCCCAGATCGCCCGGGTACAGCTGAAAATCCTGGCCTTCTGCTTCGCGTTGCAGGAAAGTGCAAAAAATTGTTCTGCTCATAAAAAGTCCTCTCTATCGTCCGGTACGTTAAACGTGTGTACCGGCACGTAATTGCTGTAACAAACGCTCCACGGGAGCCGCCAGTCCGACCGACGGCGGTTGCGCTAAGTTATACCAGAGCGCGTTGCCTTCATCCATGCATGAGGTGAATGAAGACACGGGAAGCCACATAGGCACAATATCTAAGTAGAAATGGCTAAAGGTATGGCGAAACGCATTAAGTTGGGTCAGATTATCTGCGTTAATTTGTCGTTGCGCCAGCCAGTTGCGCAGTCCATCTTCGTCGTCAAACTGCGGAAAACAGTATAAACCACCCCATAAGCCGCTGGGCGGTCGCTGTGTAAGCAGCACTTCGTCATCATGCTGCATCAGTAAAAAATAGCCCGTTCGTTCCGGTAGCGTCTGTTTGGGCTTTTTACCGGGATACAGCGCCCAACTTGCATTGGCGCTCGCCACACAGCCATTTTCCAACGGACACAGGGAACATTTAGGTTTTGAGCGCGTACAGACCATGGCGCCTAAATCCATCATCGCCTGATTAAAACGCTCAACACCCTGGGCCGGCGTAACTTGCTCACTCAGCTCCCACAGCTTCTTTTCGACCTCTTTTTTACCCGGCCAGCCGCTTACAGCATAACAGCGAGCCAGCACGCGTTTGACGTTACCGTCGAGAATCGGAAAATGCTGACCCAGAGAGAGAGAAAGGATCGCGCCTGCGGTTGAACGTCCGACGCCAGGTAGGGCGGCTACTTCATCAAAGGTTTGCGGAAATATACCGCTATGCAGCGTCACAACCTGCTGCGCGGCTTTATGCAGATTACGCGCACGGGCGTAATAACCCAGCCCGGTCCACAAATGCAGAACTTCATCCAGCGGCGCATGGGCTAAATCCGTTACCGTTGGGAAGCGCGCCATAAAGCGCTCAAAATAAGGGATAACGGTCGCAACCTGAGTTTGTTGCAGCATTACCTCAGAGAGCCATACTTTGTAAGGCGTCTTGTCAATTTGCCAGGGCAGCGTTTTCCGCCCGTATTTGTCGTACCAGCTCAAAACCTGAGCCGAAAATTGAGACGCTTGCATGATTACCGTTTCATTATTGCCGGGGGCAAGATTGCAGCACAGCGGCAACGGGGTGTAAACCGGAACTTTCCGCTGCTCACTTTCTTCCTTTACTTGCATCCGGCAACTAACTTTGGATAATGCCCGTTTTCAGAACTCAAACACAGCAGACTAAACTTTTATGAAGAACGACGTCATTTCACCGGAATTTGATGAAAACGGCCGCCCTCTGCGCCGGATTCGTAGTTTTGTTCGTCGCCAGGGGCGACTGACGAAAGGGCAGGAACACGCGCTGGAAAACTACTGGCCGGTGATGGGCGTTGAGTTCAGCGAAGAGCCTGTAGATTTCGCAGAACTGTTTGGCCGTGACGCGCCAGTCACGCTGGAAATCGGTTTTGGTATGGGAGCGTCGCTGGTTGCAATGGCGAAAGCGCGTCCGGAACAGAATTTCCTCGGCATTGAGGTTCACTCACCTGGCGTTGGTGCGTGTCTGGCTTCAGCCCATGAAGAGGGTGTCGAGAACCTGCGCGTCATGTGCCATGATGCCGTTGAAGTCCTGCATAAAATGATTCCTGACAATTCTTTATCTATGGTTCAGCTGTTTTTCCCTGACCCATGGCACAAAGCACGTCATAATAAACGCCGTATCGTTCAGGTACCGTTTGCTGAGCATATCTTAAGTAAGCTGAAGCTGGGCGGCGTGTTCCATATGGCGACCGACTGGGAAGCGTATGCGGAGCACATGCTTGAAGTGATGTCCTCGATTGACGGGTATAAAAACCAGTCAGAGAGTAACGATTATGTACCGCGCCCGGAATCGCGCCCGGTAACCAAATTTGAACAACGTGGTCATCGTCTTGGCCACGGCGTATGGGACTTAATGTTCGAGAGGGTGAAATAATGGCAAAGAACCGTAGCCGTCGTCTGCGTAAAAAGATGCACATCGAAGAATTCCAGGAAGTAGGATTTTCGGTTGCATGGCGTTTCCCGGAAGGTACATCTGGAGAGCAGGTCGATCAAATCGTTGATGACTTTATCAATGAAGTCATCGAACCGAACAAGCTGGCTTTTGACGGCAGCGGCTATCTGGCCTGGGAAGGTCTGATCTGTCTGCAGGAAATCGGCAAATGCACCGAAGAACACCAGGCAATCGTGCGTAAGTGGCTGGAAGAGCACAAACTCGAAGAAGTGCGTACCAGCGAACTTTTCGATATTTGGTGGGACTAAGTAGCACAGGGTCGGCAAATGCCGACCCGATTTGTATTGAGGGAAAGATATGATGCGCAAAACGCTGCTGGCGGCAGTCCTAACGTTCACGGCGATGGCCGCACATGCAGATTACCAGTGCAGCGTCACCCCGCGTGACGATGTGATTTTGAGCCCACAAACGGTGCAGGTGAAGGGTGAAAATGGCGACCTGGTTATTACCCAGGCCGGCGATGTCACCTTCAACGGTAAACAGTACAACCTGAACGCCGCACAGCGTGAGCAGGCCAAAGATTATCAGGCGGCGTTGCGTAGCAGCCTGCCGTGGATCGACGAAGGTGCCAGAGCGCGCGTAGAGAAAGGTCGCGTGGCGCTAGACAAAATCATCGCCAAAGAGGTCGGTGAAAGCAGCAACATGCGTGGCCGCTTAACCAAGCTGGATGCGCAATTGAAAGAGCAGATGAACCGCATCATCGAGCATCGAACTGATGGCCTGACTTTCCATTATAAGGCGATTGATCAGGTCCGCGCGGACGGACAACAGCTGGTGAATCAGGCGATGGGCGGCATTTTGCAGGACAGCATCAACGAGATGGGAGCGAAAGCCGTGCTCAAAGGCGGTGGTAATCCACTGCAGGGCGTACTCGGAAGCCTCGGTGGTTTGCAGACCTCAATTCAGAACGAATGGAAGAATCAGGAACAAGACTTCCAGCAGTTTGGCAAAGATATCTGTTCCCGCGTTGTGACGCTGGAAAACGATCGTAAAACGCTGGTTAGCACTCTGAAATAATCTTCACCTCTTATTAACGGCACAGAAACATTCTGTGCCGTTTTATTTTGTATATTTCTGTTTTTTTGATATCCATCTCTAAGAACGGCAATTTGGTGGAGATATAAATCTGGTTAATTGGAACTCGTCACATTATTCATCTGTAGGATAGACATAATGCTGCAAATTCAAGTAACTGGAGAAATAACATGGAGTTTTTCAAGAAAACGGCACTTGCCGCACTGGTTATGGGTTTCAGCGGCGCGGCGCTTGCACTGCCAAACATCACCATTTTAGCGACCGGTGGGACGATTGCCGGCGGCGGTGATTCCGCGACAAAATCTAACTACACGGCAGGCAAGGTTGGCGTAGAAAATCTGGTTGAGGCCGTACCTCAATTGAAAGATATCGCTGTCGTTAAAGGCGAGCAGGTGGTGAATATCGGCTCCCAGGATATGAATGACGAAGTCTGGTTAACGCTGGCGAAAAAGATTAATACCGAGTGTGATAAAACCGACGGCTTCGTGGTAACACATGGTACGGATACCATGGAAGAAACCGCCTATTTCCTCGACCTGACCGTCAAGTGCAACAAGCCGGTGGTGCTGGTCGGCGCAATGCGTCCGTCTACGGGTATGAGCGCTGATGGCCCGTTCAACTTGTATAACGCGGTAGTAACTGCCGCAGACAAAGCCTCTGCCAACCGCGGAGTGCTGGTGGTGATGAACGACACCGTTATGGATGGTCGTGACGTGACTAAAACCAACACTACCGACGTCGCTACCTTCAAATCCGTTAACTACGGCCCGCTGGGTTACATCCATAACGGTAAAATCGACTACCAGCGTACGCCTGCGCGTAAGCACACCACGTCTACTCCGTTCGATGTGTCTAAGCTGACCGAACTGCCGAAAGTTGGGATTGTTTATAACTACGCTAATGCCTCCGATCTGCCGGCAAAAGCGCTGGTGGATGCGGGTTACGCCGGGATCGTCAGTGCGGGTGTAGGTAACGGTAACCTGTATAAAACCATTTTCGATACGCTGGCAACCGCCGCGCATAAAGGTACCGTTGTAGTGCGTTCATCTCGTGTACCAACGGGCGCCACTACACAGGATGCAGAAGTTGATGATGCAAAATACGGATTTGTGGCTTCAGGTTCCCTGAACCCGCAAAAAGCACGTGTTCTGCTGCAGCTTGCGCTGACTCAAACCAAGGATCCTAAGCAGATCCAGGAAATGTTTAATCAGTATTAATCGATGAAGGTGGCTGCGCTTACCGCCCTAACCCTGTAGGCCGGATAAGACGCAGCCGCCATCCGGCAATTTTCCTGATGGCGCTACGCTTATCAGGCCTACGTTCACCAGCCATCACTCCGCCAGAAACAGCTCCAGCAGCGAGTTCAAGAACAGCTTACCGTGTTGGGTAATCTGCCAGTACTCATCGCATTCACTCAGGTAGCCCTGGGAAATAGCCTCATCGATCTGTCGACGAATAACGTCTTCGGTAAGACCGGTATATTGCGTAAACTCCGCGCGAGGCGCGGCTTCCAGCAGCCGGAAACGATTCATGAAGAACTCGAACGGCTTATCGGCTTCGGCAACATCGCGCTGGCTTTCGAGATAACGCCCTTGCATATACCCACGCGGATGCCGTGTTTTGGTGGTGCGCAGGATGCGTCCGTCAGGGAATGTGATCTTACCGTGTGCGCCGCAGCCAATGCCAAGATAGTCGCCAAAACGCCAGTAGTTAAGGTTGTGCTGACACTGATAACCCGGTCTGGCGTAGGCTGAGGTTTCGTACTGCTGATATCCCGCGGCGGTCAGTAGCTGGTGGCCTTGCTCAAAAATATCCCACAGCGCGTCATCGTCCGGTAAAACCGGCGGTCGGGAACCGAACAGCGTGTTGGGTTCGATGGTCAACTGATACCAGGAAAGATGCGGTGGGTTGAGCGCGATTGCCTGCTGTAAATCACCCAGCGCCTCTTCCAGCGTCTGATCCGGCAAACCATGCATCAGGTCGAGATTAAAGCTGCGTAGCCCCAGACCGCTCGCCAGGTGTGCTGCTCGTTTGGCTTCTTCCGGCCCGTGAATACGTCCCAGACGTTCGAGTTTGGTGGAGCTAAAGCTCTGTACGCCAATCGAGATACGGTTGACGCCAGCGCGTTGATAATCCACAAAGCGATCAGCTTCCACCGTCCCGGGATTCGCCTCCATGGTGATTTCTGCATCTTCGGCCAGATTCAGCCGTGCTCGCACGCCGTCGAGCAGCGTTTGCATCGCCGGGCCAGAAAGCAGGCTCGGCGTGCCACCACCGATAAAAATCGTCTTTACTTCACGGCCCTGGGCATGGGCCACCTCAGTATCCAGATCGCTCAGCAGATGCTGCACATAGTCATCATGAGGGACTTCGCCCTTTAGCGCATGCGAGTTGAAGTCGCAGTACGGGCATTTCTGCACGCACCACGGAATGTGAATATAAAGACTTAGCGGCGGAAGCTTAACCATTACGCAGGGCATCCAGCAGCAGCTTTAGCGCCTGTCCGCGGTGAGAAATTGCACTCTTTTCTTCACGGGTCAGTTCGGCTGCGGTTTTCCCTTCAGACGGCACAAAGAAGATCGGGTCGTAGCCAAAACCACCGTTTCCGGCAGGTTCACGGGTAATCACGCCCGGCCAGCTTCCGTGGCACACAACAGGCGTTGGATCGTCTGCATGGCGCATATACACCAGCACGCAGTGGAACTGCGCCTGGCGCTTGTCATCAGGAATATCCTGCAGGGTGTGAAGCAGTTTTTCCAGGTTCTGCTGATCGGTCGCATCTTCGCCGGAATAGCGGGCTGAATAGATACCCGGCGCGCCGCCAAGGGCATTTACTGCCAGACCTGAGTCATCAGCAATGGCCGGTAAGCCGGTAATTTGCGCGGCATGACGCGCCTTCAGAATGGCGTTCTCAATAAACGTCAGCCCGGTCTCGTCTGCAGAATCAACACCCAGTTCCGTTTGGGCAACAACATCAAGACCGAAATCACTCAGAAGAGAGGCTAGTTCACGCACTTTACCGGCATTGCCGGTCGCGAGGACAACTTTTTGCATGGGATACCTAATCAGTTAACGCCGCAATTTCGGGCGGGATCTGTTGCGGATGAATGATTTTAACCTGTTTGTGACGACCAAGCTCGCCCTTCTCAATGACGACCTGGCTTTTTGCCACACGGAACTGTTTGCCGAGAAACTTCACCAGATGGCTATTGGCCTGGCCATCTACCGGTGGGGCGGTAATGGCGACTTTAACTTCGTCGCCATGTAAACCCACAATACTGTCACGGCTGGCTTTAGGCTGAATGTAGAGCCGTAAAACCAGACCGTCGTCGCAGGGTGTAACGGCACTCATAGCGCCATCCACAGCCCCGGCAGCAGCATGTTGCCTGTCGCCTGTAACACTTCCGCGATGCCCATGTTAATAACGTAGAGCAGCAGAACCAGAATCATTGGGGAGAAATCGATCCCGCCCATGCCTGGAAGTATGCGACGGATAGGACGTAGCAGCGGATCTGCCAGTTGAATCAGCACGTACTCTACAGGACTGCGGCCCTGGCTGACCCAGCTCATAATCGCCATCACAAGCAGCACCCAGAAAATCAGCAGCCCGATAGTCTTCAGGACAATCAGTACGGCGGCGATCCAGATGATCGGCTGGAACGTGACCACCTTAAACAGCACGATTGCTTTGATAAAGCTGAGAACGAGCGCAACTAATGCCGAGGCGCTGTCGATCGGTCCCATCGGGGGAATAATGCGGCGTAACGGCCCAATGATGGGCTGAGTGATTTTCACTATAAACTGCGAGAACGGGTTGTAAAAATCGCAGCGAGACCATTGCATCCACACGCGCAGCAGCAGCGCCATGGTATACAGCTCAATTACCGTTGAGAGCAGGAAGGTCAACGTATTCATGGTGTTCCTTAGTTTTCCTTATTTTTTAGTGTAATCACGAGCACCAAAAATGGCAGTGCCAATGCGCACCATCGTGCTACCCGCCGCGATGGCGGCATCCATATCATCAGACATTCCCAGTGAGAGAGTGTCGATGCCTGGGTAGCGTGTTTTCAACCCGGCAAATGCTACCGCCATTTGCTGTGCAACTTCAAACTGCCTTACATAATCTGACTCTGGAGCCGGAATCGCCATCAGACCACGCAGGGTAATGCGCGGCAGTGCAGCGACTTCAGCGGCCAGTGCATCAAGCTCTGCCAGCGGAATGCCTGACTTACTGTTCTCATCGCTGATATTAATTTGAATCAGTACATTGAGCGGCGGCAATTCCGCCGGGCGCTGTTCGCTCAGACGGGCAGCGATACGCAGACGGTCGATCGTATGGCACCAGTCAAAGTGCTCGGCGACCAGACGACTTTTGTTGGACTGCAGCGGGCCGATAAAGTGCCACTGCAGATCGTTGACGCCTTTTTCCTGGAAGTAGCGGATTTTATCCACCCCTTCCTGCACATAGTTTTCACCGAAGGCACGCTGCCCTGCGGTAATGGCTTCTTCGATGGCGCTCGCAGGTTTGGTTTTACTGACTGCAAGCAACGTAACTTCTTCTGAAGACCGCCCGCAACGCGTCGCGGCGGCTGAGATTTTGTCCCGGACATGTGCCAGGTTATGCGCGATATCGTTCATTTTCCGAGGATGTTCATATGAATATGGAAGAAATAGTGGCCCTTAGTGTAAAGCATAACGTGTCGGATCTACACCTGTGCAATGCATGGCCTGCGCGCTGGCGCATACGTGGAAAAGTCGAAATCGCACCCTTTACTACGCCTGACGTGGAGAATCTGCTGATGTGCTGGCTCAGTGAGCAACAACAGGTACAGTGGCGGGAACAGGGGCAGGTAGATTTTGCTATTGCGCTGGCAGGTTCCCAGCGGCTGCGCGCCAGTGCTTTTGTTCATCAACAGGGAACCTCACTGGCGCTAAGATTGCTCCCGCTTGATTGTCCACGTTTAGACGATCTCCAGACCCCTGACGTCATACCTGAACTGCTGCGCAGTGAAAATGGGTTAATTCTGGTGACAGGCGCTACCGGTAGCGGTAAATCAACGACCCTGGCGGCGATGGTAGAGTACCTTAATCAGCATGTTGCAGGGCATATTCTGACGCTGGAAGACCCGATTGAATATCGCTACACCAGCCAGCGTTGTCTTATTCAACAACGGGAGGTGGGCGTACACTGCGCTTCTTTTGCCGCCGGTTTACGCGGCGCGCTGCGTGAAGATCCCGACGTCATTTTGCTGGGCGAACTGCGCGACGCGGAAACCATTCGTCTGGCGTTAACGGCAGCGGAAACCGGGCATCTGGTGCTGGCAACGTTACATACGCGAGGGGCGGCACAGGCCATCGCGCGGCTGGTGGACACCTTTTCGGCAACAGAGAAGGATCCGGTGCGTAACCAGTTAGCAGACAGCCTGCGGGCGGTACTTTCGCAAAAGCTGGAGGAAGATAAGCTGGGAGGACGCGTGGCGCTATTTGAGCTGCTCGTCAACACGCCTGCCGTGTGCAATTTGATTCGTGAAGGGAAAACGCATCAGCTGCCCGGCGTAATTCAAACCGGGCAGCAGACAGGTATGCAGACATTTGCACAAAGTCAGCAGCAGCGTCAGGCGCAGGGACGGATTTAGTAACCCTGCTCGAAATAGCTTTCGAGGATGACCACGGCAGAAGCGGAATCTACTTTGCCTTTATTCAACGCCCGGTATCCGCCTTGTTCGAACAGGCCGGAGCGGGCCTCGACGGTGCTCAAGCGTTCATCGTGCAGCGTTACGGTTACGCCAAAGCGACCGTGAATACGGTTAGCGAACTTACGCGCGCGCGCGGTAAGGGGCTGTTCTGTGCCATCCATGTTGAGTGGTAGGCCGACAACGATTTCATCTGGCTGCCATTCTTTCAGCAGGCGTTCAATCAAACTCCAGTCTGGCGTACCGTCCTGCGCCTTAATGGCGGGCAACGGTCTGGCCGTACCGGTAATGCGCTGACCAACAGCAACACCAATACTTTTCGTACCAAAATCAAAAGAGAGTAATGTTCCGCTCATCAGGCATGTCCCGCCACGCCAGGCATGGTCTGAATATCTATCCCGATAAGCTTCGCCGCATCGCGCCAGCGGTCGGCAATCGGCGTTTTGAATAAGATGTTGAGGTCTGCGGGCGCCGTGAGCCAGGCGTTATCCAGTAGCTCTTGTTCCAGTTGACCTTTTTCCCATGATGAATAACCCAGCGCAACCAGCACTTCGGACGGTTGCTCCTGCGTACCCAGGGTTTCTAGTACATCGCGGGAGGTTGTGATGATGGTGTTATCTGAGATGCGAATACTGGAGGCAAAGCGTGACGGTGGAGTGTGGAGAATAAATCCACGGTCTTCCGCCAGCGGGCCGCCGAGCATCACTGGTTTATCCAGACGAATGGCCGGATCGCGTTCTTCTGGGGTAATCTTCAGCTTTTCCAGAATCCCTTCAATTTGTAAGTTTTCCAGAGGCTTATTAACGATAATCCCCATTGCTCCGTTCTCATTATGTTCACAGATGTACACCACGGAACGGCGGAAAATCGGATCCTGGAGAGCAGGCATGGCAATCAGAAAGTGATGCTGTAAATTCATTGTCAGAGGTTCTGTTTCCTGGTTCAAAAAAGCAACAGAGCCCAGTATGTGGGCAAAGCTCGAAGATGTCACCCTCTGAAGATAGCTTTGCCGGATGACGGCTCGCCTAATCCGGCCTGCGGGGTGCAATTACAGGCCGGATAAGACGCGATGGCGTCGCTATCCGGCAACGTATTTACTTCTGCAAACGCGCCTCAATGGCATCCATCAGCATACCGGTAATTGAAACCGGGAACTCCGCTTCAATTTCACGAATACAGGTTGGGCTGGTAACGTTAATTTCCGTCAGACGATCGCCAATGATATCCAGACCGACAAAAATCAAACCTTTCGCTTTCAGCGTTGGTCCAATGCGACGTGCAATTTCCCAGTCGCTGTCGGTCAATGGACGCGGCTCGCCACGACCGCCAGCGGCCAGGTTACCACGGGTTTCGCCGCCTTGCGGAATACGCGCCAGGCAATAAGGAACGGGTTCGCCATCGACCACCAGGACGCGTTTATCGCCATCTTTAATTGCTGGCAGATAGTTCTGCGCCATGCAGTAGCGGGTACCGTGCTCGGTCAGCGTTTCAGCAATGACGCCAAGGTTCGGGTCGCCTTCCTTCACACGGAAAATAGATGCGCCGCCCATACCATCCAGCGGTTTGAGAATGATGTCGCTGTGTTTTTGCCAGAAGGCTTTCAGCTGCGCTTTGTTACGCGTGACCAGCGTTTCCGGCGTCAGGTCGGCAAACCATGCGGTGAACAGCTTTTCGTTGCAGTCGCGCAGGCTCTGCGGTTTGTTGACGATCAGCGTCCCTTTTTCTTCTGCACGTTCCAGAATATAGGTTGCGTAGATGAACTCGGTATCAAATGGCGGATCCTTACGCATCAGAATAACGTCCAGGTCTGCCAGCGGGAGATCCTGCTCGCTCTTGAACTCATACCATTTGTCGTAGTTCTGCTCTACGCTCAGGGTACGCGTATGGGCGCGGGCTTCACCGTTGATCAGATAAAGATCGGCCATCTCCATATAATGAATTTCGTAACCGCGACGTTGCGCTTCCAGCAGCATAGCGAAGCTGGAATCTTTCTTGATGTTGATGCTTGCGATGGGATCCATCACGATGCCGAGCTTGATCATTTTCTTCTCCGTTTATGCCTTAGCCCAGATCGCCAAAACGCACCTGTAGCGCAGTAATGGCGGTGAGCGCGGTTGTCTCAGTACGCAGAACGCGAGGTCCTAACAGAATATCAGTAAACTGATAACGTGCGGTCATGGCAATTTCATCTGCCGACAACCCGCCTTCCGGGCCAATCAGCAAGCGGATGCGTTCCACCGGCAGCGGCAGCGTATTGATGCTGGCGCTGGCGCGCGGATGCAGGTTCAGTTTCAGACCTTCGTCCTGTTCCGCGCACCATGCTTCCAAATCCATTGCCGGGCGAATTTCGGGCACCCGGTTACGACCGCACTGTTCGCAGGCGGCAATGGCGATTTTCTGCCACTGCTGGAGCTTCTTGTTCAGGCGTTCACTGTCCAGTTTAACGCCGCAGCGCTCAGAAAAAAGTGGCGTAATGAGGCTTACACCCAGTTCGATCGATTTCTGGATAGTGAATTCCATTTTTTCACCGCGCGACATCACCTGACCCAGGTGGATGTGCAACGGCGACTCACGATCGTCGAGTTCAGCGTTAAGTACCTTCACGTCCACGCTTTTTTTACTGGCGTGGGTGATTTCAGCGTCGAATACCTGATTGCTGCCATCAAACAGCTGTAGCGCCTGGCCCGGTCCCATACGCAGCACGCGGCCGATATGGTTGGCTGCATCTTCACACAGTGAAATTTGGCTGCCGGAAGTGATTGGCTCAGGGTGATAAATGCGAGGAATGCGCATAGTTAAACATCCGCGTCATGGCCCTGGGCTGCGAAAGGCCAGGGCATGGTTAAAAATATTGACGCTAGTGTAGGTTAGCTCTTTTGCGCCTGGCAAGCGCGTTGCACATATGGGTTATGGTTCCCCTGTACCTTTGCAATGCGTTCGTCGCGCTCACACTCCCAGTCGGTGACCGGATATTGCTTATTCCAGGCGTTAAAAAGCTGAGTTTGCTGGCGGGAGAGCGTCAGATCGTACTGGTCGCGCATGTAAAAATAGGTACGAGCAATGGCACCGCGGGCGCGGGCCGGCGGCTCGGCAACTTTCTCTTTGAAGTCGACCTTCATGGCGCATTGCCCATACTGACCCTCGCCACCGTTCCACTGGCTGTACATGAAGTTAGCGCGATCGCCATTTACCTCACCCACCGCAGGTTGCAGGTTATGCATGTCGCTTTCCATCTTACGATAGACCGGATCTTTGGCGCAGTTTTTACGCCCTCCGTCCTGCCAGCACTGACGCTGATGACCAAATTGCCAGGCGGGGACAACGTGCTCCCATTCAATTCGACTGGCGCGGTTTTCATTTTTTCGCACTTTATAGCCGCAGGATTCGAGGTCAACGACCCCTTTTTTGCCTTGCCAGTTAATTTTACAACCGCAGTAGAAATCGCCCGGCGCATCGGCGTTAACCTTGACGCCTGCTGCTTTTGCCTGAGAAAAACTGTTGATGCCTTCGGCTAAAACCGGGCCTGAAAACGCAGCGGCTAACAGGGCCGCAGCAAAAGAAAAATGACGGTACATCACAAACTCCGTGTCAAAACGAGCCCGCAACGTAGCGAAAGTTATTCCAGTATGCAATCAGTTAGGTCAGAAAAGTTCCTGATAATTCTGAAGATTATTCTGCAACCAGTGGCTCGCCGCAGTGAACACAGCGGTAGGTGGCCTCACCGCGCACAACGCGGTTATGGCGGCGGACGGTCAGTTGGTGCTCCTGACACTTACAGCGGTAAGTAAAGGTCTTGCGCTGCACCGATTGCAGTTCGAACTGATGCGTGCGCCGGGCCGGTACGCCCAGCACGCTTTCCATCATCCATTTCCATTCTTTCCCGTGTGGCGGCACGCGCCCAAAGTGCTTCCACACCAGTAAATGCGCCAGTTCATGGGGCACCACTTCGTTAATGAATGCGTCGACGTTTTCCATCAGCAGGACGGGATTAAGGCGAATTTCATAGGTTTGTAGCCACGCAGTGCCCGCGGCGGTGCCGCGCTGTTGGTAAACCAGCTTTGGCTCCGGATATTGGCGTTCGAGCTTGAGATTGGCCTGGGCGAGTTTTTCCCGCAGGCTACGCATAACGGCTTGCTGGATGGCGATAGGGAGACGGGAGGTTTTCATAACGCCAGAGGATAGTGCGACAGGGAAGGGACTGCAAGAGGAAGGCTTCCTCCCACTGAGGGAGGAAGCCTTTGGTGATTAGTCGTGTGCGCCAATTTCGCGCAGTTTACGACCTTTCATCAGGTTACGCTCAATGTGTTCCAGAGAGACGTTTTTAGTTTCAGGGATCAGCCACAGAGTCAGGAAGATGAACAGTACGTTCAGGCCGCCGTAGACCCAGAAGGTGTTGGCGCTGCCCAGCGAGTTCAGCATCGTCAGGAAGGTTGCGCCGACGATCATGTTGGCAATCCAGTTGGTTGCAGTAGAGCAGGTGATGCCGAAATCGCGGCCTTTCAGCGGCTGGATTTCAGAGCACAGTACCCAAATCAGCGGACCAGCGCTCATGGCAAAGCCAACGATAAACATCAGCAGCATCAGTACTGCGAAGTATTGTGCGGATGCCGAGTGAATACCCACGTGCATCATTGTCCCCAGAACGCCCATACCAACAGCCATCACGATAAAGCCAAGGATCAGAGTAGGTTTGCGGCCCCAACGGTCAACCAGGCCAATGGCGATAAAGGTTGCCAGTACGTTGGTCAGACCGACGATAACAGTCCCCCACATCTGCTCAGTGGTGTTGGTGTAGCCCGCCAGCTCAAAGATTTTCGGTGCGTAATACATGATGACGTTCATCCCGGTGAACTGCTGCATCACCTGTAACAGAACGCCAAGGAATACCGCGCGACGGAAGTTGCTGTTTTCTTTAAACAGCGCCCAGCCGCTCTGCTTCACCTGCAGACTTTCACGGATTTCATCCAGCTCGCGTTTGGCTTCTGCGCTGGTGTCACGCAGACGCAACAGGACGCGTTCAGCATCAACAAAACGACGTTTAGCTGCAAACCAACGTGGGCTGTCCGGCAGGAAGATAACGCCAACCAGCAGCAGCAGGGCAGGGATGATGATTACACCCAGCATCCAGCGCCATGCGCCGCTGTAGCTAAACGCTGTATCGGAAAGATACGCGCCCAAAATACCGATGGTGATCATCAGCTGATACATGGAGATCATGCTGCCACGAATCTTTTCCGGGGCAATTTCAGACAGGTACAGCGGCGCGGTATAAGACGCAACACCTACAGCCAGGCCGAGCAGCACGCGGGAAACCAGCAGGACTTCAACGTTTGGCGCAGCGGCGGAGAACAGTGAACCCGCAACAAACAAGATCGCACCGATCATCAGGCTTTTTTTGCGTCCCAGTTTGAAGGAGAGCCAACCGCTGCCGACAGCACCTACCGCCGCACCAAACATCATGGAACTCACCACCCATTCCTGAGTGTGCGGGGTAATTTGAAACTCGTCGGTGATGAACGGTAAAGCACCGGCAATAACACCGATATCCAGGCCAAAAAGTAATCCAGCCAGGGCTGCCAGAAAGCAGACAAAAAATGTCATGGCTTTGTTGGAACGCCCCGTTTTTTTATTGTCAGGCATGATGCCCTCCGGTTGGGTAGCTAGTTTTGTTGATGTTAAGGGTAGGTGAGTACGGGGTAAAAAAATGCGAATCACATCACATTAGTGTAATCGCTTACACTATCATTCATGCGGGTTATTAGTTAATTCATTGAAAGTTAACATTATTTATTGGGATTAAATAATGTTTGTCGTCTGAATTTAAGACAATGATGAAAGATAATGTAACAGTGATGCAAGTGTGCTGGCTAAGAGATGTTAATTCAAGGTAGAGGGAAATATGGTGTGATGTAATCGCTTTCATTTTCATTTAAAGCAATAGTAATCAGCGCGGTTTGGTGATGGATGTGGGAGAGGAAATAGGTATAAAAAAAGACCAGCGCGAGGCTGGTCTTCATAAGCGTTAAGTCTGGTTTAAATTACTTCAGACCGGCAGCGTCGCGCAGCAACTGTGCTTTGTCGGTTTTTTCCCATGGGAAATGTTCGCGACCAAAGTGACCGTAAGCAGCGGTTTCTTTGTAAATCGGGTGCAGCAGATCCAGCATCTGAATCAGGCCATACGGGCGCAAGTCGAAGAACTCACGCACCAGAAGGGTCAGCTGCTCTGAAGGCACTTTTTCAGTACCGAACGTTTCCACCATGATAGATGTCGGTTCTGCCACGCCGATTGCGTAGGAAACCTGAATCTCACAACGGTCAGCCAGGCCTGCGGCAACGATGTTTTTCGCTACGTAACGGGCTGCATAGGCTGCGGAACGGTCAACTTTAGACGGATCTTTACCAGAGAATGCACCGCCGCCGTGACGCGCCATGCCGCCGTAGGTATCAACGATGATTTTACGACCGGTCAGACCGCAGTCGCCCATCGGGCCGCCGATAACGAAACGACCAGTTGGGTTGATGAAGAATTTGGTCGAAGCGGTCAGCCATTCAGTCGGCAGTACCGGCTTGATGATCTCTTCCATAACGGCTTCTTGCAGCGATTTCTGGTCGATATCTTCAGAGTGCTGAGTAGACAGAACAACCGCATCAATACCGACGATTTTGCCGTCGTCATACTGGAAGGTTACCTGGCTTTTTGCATCCGGACGCAGCCAGGATAAGGTGCCGTTTTTACGCACTTCAGCCTGACGCTGCACCAGACGGTGAGCATAGGTAATAGGTGCTGGCATCAGCACGTCGGTTTCGTTGGTTGCATAACCAAACATCAGGCCCTGGTCGCCTGCGCCCTGTTCCAGCGGATCGGCACGGTCAACACCCTGGTTGATGTCCGGAGACTGTTTACCAATCGCGCTCAGTACCGCGCAAGAGTTGGCGTCAAAGCCCATGTCGGAATGCACATAGCCAATTTCGCGAACCGTGTTACGGGTGATCTCTTCGATATCAACCCATGCGCTGGTGGTGATCTCACCGCCAACTAAAACCATACCGGTTTTGACGTAGGTTTCGCAGGCAACGCGTGCTTTTGGATCCTGTTCCAGGATTGCATCCAGCACAGCATCAGAGATTTGGTCAGCGATTTTGTCAGGATGCCCTTCTGATACGGACTCGGACGTAAAAAGGTGTTTTGCCATATTTAATTTCACCTAAGGAGAATTTGGTTAGCTCAAACTGTCGAGTGGAATAGCCATGTGTAGAAGATTCTACCATGAGTCTGCAGATGACGGACACTGGCAGTCTGAGTGTTAATCGGTATAGATGGATTAACATCTGGACGGCTATTTTAGGACAGTTCTTCGCCTGATTTCCAGCTTTTTTTGATTGAGGTCGCATTGTACTGAAAATGTAACTGGAAATTTTTCCTGACGGTGCTGGCAATGTGCATATTTATCTTTTGCTTTTTGACTTTCTTATCGGTATAAAACGCGGCGCGCGGCTCATATCCGTCATACTTCAAGTTGCATGTGCGTTGGCAATACTCGCCCCGTCCCAGTCACTTACTCATGTAAGCTCCCGGGGACTCTCTGCGTTGCCGCCTTCCCACAACTCGAATTATTTAGGATAGACAAAAGCACACGACGTTTTCATCGTGTTGCCACTTCCAGCCGGGTTAAAACTTTAGCTTTGGCTTGTGGGTTCGTTCCGTAAGGAGCAACCGTGGAGGTGATACGAGATAATGAACCGTTGTATTCTGCAGAATCTGTCGCACCGTTCTGGTGTACATATGTCCCCCGCAATCTGCATCTCTGCTTTGCATACCTGTCGATGTTATATACACAAAATCATTTATGCTGCGTCGAGGCGGCAAGTGAATGAGTCCCCTGAACGTACGAGTAGTACGTGACTGGGGCGAATGAGCGTAGCCAACAAAGAGGCTGCATGAAGGATGAAGTGTATACCCATCTCGGCGTATCTCAGGACTGAAGAGCCGGTAACGGTCACTAAGAACTGAACAAGGGCGCTCTTGGTAAACAAGAGTTTTCTCGTGGTTTCGCCGAACCGTCAGCATTAAGTTCGGTTACGTGTTTACATTGATATGAAAAAGAAACCGGTCGCACAGTCGGAGCGTCAGCACTATCTGCTGCAAATTCTGCCTGTATTTGGGTTGTTATCGCGTCTTCGGATTGCGATAGTAGTCAACTGTTTTACACTTGTTAATAAAATTTGAGGTTCGCTATGTCTGACGACATTTCTTTGGGTTCGCCTTCGTCAGCAGGCGAACACGGTGTACTACGCTCCATGCAGGAGGTTGCAATGAGTTCCCAGGAAGCCAGCAAGATGCTGCGTACTTACAATATTGCCTGGTGGGGTAATAACTACTACGACGTCAATGAACTGGGTCACATCAGCGTGTGCCCGGATCCGGACGTACCCGAAGCGCGCGTTGACCTTGCTGAGTTGGTGAAAGCCCGTGAAGCGCAGGGCCAGCGTTTGCCTGCATTGTTCTGCTTCCCGCAGATCCTGCAACACCGTCTGCGTTCGATTAACGCCGCGTTTAAACGTGCCCGTGAATCTTACGGTTACAACGGTGACTATTTCCTCGTTTACCCGATCAAGGTCAACCAGCACCGTCGCGTGATTGAATCGCTGATCCACTCTGGCGAACCGCTGGGGCTGGAAGCGGGTTCCAAAGCTGAACTGATGGCCGTTCTGGCCCATGCCGGAATGACCCGTAGCGTGATCGTGTGTAACGGTTATAAAGACCGCGAATATATCCGTCTGGCGCTGATTGGCGAGAAGATGGGCCATAAGGTCTATCTGGTCATCGAGAAGATGTCTGAAATCGCTATCGTGCTGGATGAAGCTGAACGCCTGAATGTCGTTCCGCGTCTGGGCGTGCGTGCGCGTCTGGCGTCGCAGGGCTCTGGCAAGTGGCAGTCCTCCGGCGGGGAAAAATCGAAATTCGGCCTGGCGGCAAACCAGGTGCTGCAACTGGTCGAAATTCTGCGCGAGCGCGGTCGTCTGGACAGCATTCAGTTGCTGCACTTCCACCTTGGCTCGCAGATGGCGAACATTCGTGATATCGCCACCGGCGTACGTGAATCGGCGCGTTTCTACGTTGAGCTGCACAAGCTTGGCGTCAATATCCAGTGCTTCGACGTGGGCGGTGGTCTGGGCGTGGATTACGAAGGTACCCGTTCGCAGTCTGACTGTTCTGTAAACTACGGCCTGAACGAATATGCCAACAACATCATCTGGGCTATTGGCGACGCCTGTGAAGAACACGGTCTGCCTCATCCGACGGTAATCACCGAGTCTGGCCGCGCGGTTACCGCGCACCATACCGTGCTGGTATCTAACATTATCGGCGTTGAGCGTAGCGAACACACAGAAGCAACGCCTCCGGCTGACGATGCGCCGCGTGCTCTGCAAAGCATGTGGGAAACCTGGCAAGAAATGCATGAACCGGGAACTCGCCGTTCGCTGCGTGAATGGCTGCACGACAGCCAGATGGATCTGCACGATATTCACGTTGGTTACTCTTCAGGTACCTTTAGCCTGCAAGAGCGCGCGTGGGCTGAGCAGCTTTATCTGAACATGTGCCATGAAGTGCAGAAACAACTCGACCCGAGCAACCGCGCGCATCGCCCGATTATCGACGAGCTGCAGGAGCGTATGGCGGATAAGATTTACGTCAACTTCTCGCTGTTCCAGTCGATGCCGGATGCGTGGGGGATCGATCAGCTGTTCCCGGTGATGCCGCTGGAAGGACTGAACCAGGTACCTGAGCGCCGTGCGGTGCTGTTGGATATCACCTGTGACTCTGATGGCGCTATCGACCACTATGTTGACGGTGATGGCATTGCGACCACTATGCCGATGCCGGAATACGACCCGGAGAACCCGCCGATGCTGGGCTTCTTTATGGTGGGGGCGTACCAGGAGATCCTCGGCAACATGCACAACCTGTTTGGTGATACCGAAGCGGTTGACGTGTTCGTCTTCCCTGACGGCAGTGTGGAAGTTGAGCTGTCTGATGAAGGGGATACCGTGGCGGATATGTTGCAGTACGTGCAGCTGGATCCGAACACCCTGCTGACGCAGTTCCGTGACCAGGTGAAAAACACCGATCTGGATACCGAGCTGCAGCAACAGTTCCTCGAAGAGTTTGAGGCCGGTCTGTACGGTTATACTTACCTGGAAGATGAGTAACGATAAATGCCTGCTGGCGCTACGCTTACCGGGCCTACGAAAGTAGGCCGGATAAGGCGAAGCCGCATTTGTGGCACTTACTTGAATCCGTACAAAATAACGGCGATAATTTGCCGTAAATATGCAGCTACCAAATCAATCCCTTCCTCGTCGGGCTTAACGACGCGGAGGGGATTTTTTTTCATCGATTTTTAAAGAGGTCAGTACATGAGCACCTTAGGTCATCAATACGACAACTCCCTGGTTTCTAACGCCTTTGGTTTTTTACGTCTGCCGATGAACTTCATGCCATACGAAAGCGACGCCGATTGGGTGATCACCGGCGTACCGTTTGATATGGCAACGTCTGGCCGCGCGGGCGGGCGTCATGGTCCGGCGGCAATCCGTCAGGTTTCCACTAACCTGGCGTGGGAACACAACCGCTTCCCGTGGAATTTCGATATGCGCGAGCGCCTGAACGTGGTGGACTGCGGCGATCTGGTTTATGCCTTCGGTGATGCGCGTGAAATGAGTGAAAAACTGCAGGCGCATGCTGAGAAGCTGCTTTCTGCCGGTAAGCGCATGCTCTCCTTCGGCGGCGACCACTTCGTCACGCTGCCGCTGTTGCGCGCGCACGCTAAGCATTTTGGTAAAATGGCGCTGGTGCACTTTGATGCCCACACAGATACCTACGCGAACGGCTGCGAATTCGACCACGGCACTATGTTCTACACGGCGCCGAACGAAGGGCTGATCGATCCGAATCACTCTGTGCAGATTGGTATTCGTACCGAATTCGACAAAGACAACGGCTTTACCGTGCTGGATGCCTGCCAGGTGAACGATCGCAGCGTAGATGACATCATCGCCCAGGTTAAGCAGATTGTCGGTGATATGCCGGTGTATCTGACCTTTGATATCGACTGTCTGGATCCAGCGTTTGCGCCGGGTACCGGTACGCCAGTGATTGGCGGTCTGACTTCCGATCGCGCGATCAAGCTGGTACGTGGTCTGAAAGATCTGAACATCGTCGGGATGGACGTTGTTGAAGTGGCTCCGGCTTACGATCAGTCAGAGATCACCGCGCTGGCAGCGGCTACGCTGGCTCTGGAAATGCTGTACATCCAGGCAGCGAAAAAAGGAGAATAAGTTGTTTTGCCGGATGGCGCTAACGCTTATCCGGCCTACAGCTGGTTGATGTTTGTAGGCCGGATAAGGCGTTCACGCCGCATCCGGCACGATTAACGGTTATTTGATCCCGTCTGCGCTCATGCGATCGCGAATATGTTGCGCACGTTCTGCGGATGCCGGGTGATCGTCAAACATTGAGCTTTGACGTCCAGCTTCCAGTTTGGCCAGTTTCTCAAAGCTGGTGGCTAAACCTGCCGGATTGATCCCGCGTTTGCGCAACAAATCATACGAGTAATCATCCGCCTCGGATTCCTGACGCTGGGAGAACTGCGAGTTCACCAGTTTCTCGCCAAGATCGCCCAATTGCGACTGCGACAGGCTGCCGACAATGCCGCCAGCGGATGCCGCCGCTGCACGTACGGCGTTAGTACCCAGCGCAACCTGCATACCTTTTTTCACGTGACCCAGCGCGACGTGGCCCATTTCATGGCCGATTACCGCTTCGACTTCGTTGTCGGTCATCATATCCATCAGGCCGCTGTACACGCGGATACAGCCGTTTGCCATGGCAAAGGCATTCACATCTTTCGCCATATAGACTTTGTAGTTCACCGGCTGGCCGTTTATGTTATCGCCAAGCGCGGCGGCGATTTTGCCAAGACGCGTTGCGTACTCGCTGCTGGCCGGAGCGATAGTAGCCTTGCTGTCCATATCTTTACAGGCCTGATCGCTCAGCGCTTTTACCTGAGCATCGCTCAGACTGTAGGCCTGAAAAGCCTCCGCGCCAGAAGAAAGCAGTCCGTTGGAGTCCATGTTCTGGCAGCCGGTCAATGCCGCAGCCATGCTCGTAGCAAGCAGTAAAGCGCGAATTTTCATTTTTTCTCTTCCGCACAAAGTCAGGATTATTCTAAAAATTACGTCGTTTGCAGGTGAACCGACGCTCGGCCTAAGTATAAAGAAAAGAACAATACGCGGGCGAGAAGATTGCGCAACTTGCGCGCATGATCCAGAGATTTCTGAAGCGGCAAAAGGATGCTCCATGTACATGACACGCGGCTTGGGTTACATTGTTGGCACTTTTTTCCGGCGTAGCCCAAAACGCGCTGTCGTCAAGTCGTTAAGGGCTCAGCCTTCATTATCCGATCTGGAGTCAAAATGTCCTCACGTAAAGAGCTTGCCAATGCTATTCGTGCGCTGAGCATGGACGCAGTACAGAAAGCCAAATCCGGTCACCCGGGTGCCCCGATGGGTATGGCTGACATTGCCGAAGTCCTGTGGCGTGATTTCCTGAACCACAACCCGACTAACCCGTCCTGGGCTGACCGTGACCGCTTCGTGCTGTCCAACGGCCACGGCTCCATGCTGATTTATAGCCTGCTGCACCTCACCGGCTACGATCTGCCGATGTCCGAGCTGCAGAACTTCCGTCAGCTGCACTCCAAAACTCCGGGTCACCCGGAAGTGGGTTACACCGCGGGTGTTGAAACCACTACAGGTCCTCTGGGTCAGGGCATTGCGAATGCAGTGGGTATGGCTATCGCTGAAAAAACGCTGGCGGCGCAGTTTAACCGTCCAGGTCACGACATCGTTGACCACTTCACCTATGCTTTCATGGGCGACGGCTGCATGATGGAAGGTATCTCTCACGAGGTATGTTCCCTGGCTGGTACGCTGAAGCTGGGTAAACTGGTTGCGTTCTACGATGACAACGGCATCTCTATCGATGGCCACGTTGAAGGCTGGTTCACCGATGACACCGCGAAGCGTTTTGAAGCTTACGGCTGGCATGTGGTTCGTGGCGTTGATGGCCACGATGCTGACGCCATTAAACGTGCAGTAGAAGAAGCTCGCGCAGTGACCGACAAACCGTCCCTGCTGATGTGCAAAACCATCATCGGTTTCGGTTCTCCGAACAAAGCGGGTACTCACGACTCTCACGGTGCACCGCTGGGCGATGCAGAAATCGCACTGACCCGTGAACAGCTGGGCTGGAAATACGCACCGTTCGAAATCCCGTCTGAAATCTACGCGCAGTGGGATGCGAAAGAAGCCGGTCAGGCAAAAGAAGCTGCATGGAACGAGAAGTTCGCTGCTTATGCGAAAGCCTACCCGCAGGAAGCGGCTGAATTTACCCGTCGTATGAAAGGTGAAATGCCGTCTGACTTCGACGCAAAAGCGAACGAGTTCATTGCTAAGCTGCAGGCTAATCCGGCGAAAATCGCCAGCCGTAAAGCTTCTCAGAACGCGATTGAAGCCTTCGGTCCTCTGCTGCCTGAATTCCTCGGCGGCTCCGCTGACCTGGCACCGTCTAACCTGACGCTGTGGTCTGGTTCGAAAGCGATTAACGAAGATACTGCCGGTAACTACATCCATTACGGTGTGCGTGAATTTGGTATGACCGCGATTGCCAACGGTATCTCGCTGCACGGTGGTTTCCTGCCGTACACCTCCACCTTCCTGATGTTTGTGGAATATGCCCGTAACGCGGTGCGTATGGCTGCGCTGATGAAACAGCGTCAGGTCATGGTCTACACCCACGACTCCATCGGTCTGGGCGAAGACGGCCCGACTCACCAGCCGGTAGAGCAGGTTGCTTCTCTGCGTGTGACCCCGAACATGAGCACATGGCGTCCGTGTGACCAGGTTGAATCCGCCGTTGCGTGGAAATACGGTGTTGAGCGTCAGGACGGCCCGACCGCGCTGATCCTTTCCCGCCAGAACCTGGCACAGCAGGAGCGTACCGAAGAGCAGCTGGCAAACATCGCTCGCGGTGGTTACGTGCTGAAAGACTGTGACGGTCAGCCGGAACTGATCTTCATCGCTACCGGTTCTGAAGTTGAGCTGGCTGTGGCTGCGTGGGACAAACTGACTGCCGAAGGCGTGAAGGCTCGCGTGGTTTCCATGCCGTCTACCGACGCGTTCGACAAACAGGATGCCGCTTACCGTGAGTCTGTGCTGCCGAAAGCGGTTTCCGCTCGCGTTGCAGTGGAAGCAGGTATCGCTGACTACTGGTTCAAATACGTGGGCCTGAACGGCGCAATCGTCGGTATGACCACCTTTGGTGAGTCTGCTCCGGCAGAGTTGCTGTTTGAAGAGTTCGGCTTCACCGTAGACAACGTTGTCGCGAAAGCAAAAGAACTGCTGTAATTTCGATTACAGGTGAAAACGGGTCGCTCAGGCGGCCCGTTTTTTTTTGCTTTTCCGGAACGCGCCGCGCGTTGCGCAATCGCACGGCGCAGTCTGCTATCCAGACCGTCTGCGGCATCGTTGAAGGGCTCCGGGACTCGGACCTCGCGCTGGTGATTAGATGTAGGTTAGGGGGCTTTCTGATTTAAATCAGGGTGTGTAACACGACAACGAAATAATTTTGCTACGGTTATTCGTCATTCTGGAATATGGAATAAATTTAGCGTTGAAGGGCGTTAAAATGTGACGCAAGTCAGATAACTGTGTTCTGTTGCTGGACAATCATTCCTTTTATTCCGCGTTTCGCTTATTCTAGCTGAAGCGTTTCAGTCGATTAAATGTTCGACAATTAACCAATTAGTCGCAGTTTGCGACAGGTAAGGTTTCCCTGAGCGATTTGCTGCATTACTCTGTCTGCCACATCGTTTCTGAGAAATCCTTGCAGGAGACCTATGACCGTACGCGTAGCGATTAATGGTTTCGGTCGCATCGGACGCAACGTGGTTCGTGCTTTGTATGAATCCGGGCGTCGGGCGGAAATCACCGTGGTGGCAATCAACGAACTTGCGGATGCTGCAGGCATGGCGCATTTGTTGAAATATGACACCAGCCATGGACGTTTTGCCTGGGATGTTCGTCAGGAACGTGACCAGCTCATGGTTGGCGATGACGCTATCCGCATTCTGCATGAGCGAACACTCGATGCACTTCCATGGCGCGAACTGGGTGTCGACATCGTGCTGGATTGTACGGGGGTCTTCGGCAATCGCGAACACGGCGAGGCGCATATTGCCGCTGGTGCAACAAAAGTGCTCTTTTCACATCCTGGTAGTCACGACATCGACGCAACCGTTGTGTATGGCGTTAATCAGGATCAGCTGCGCGCTGAGCACCGGATCGTTTCCAACGCTTCCTGCACCACGAATTGCATAATACCCGTCATTAAATTGCTGGATGATGCTTACGGCATTGAGTCTGGTACCGTCACCACGATCCACTCTGCGATGCACGATCAGCAGGTTATTGATGCTTATCATCCTGACCTGCGTCGCACGCGAGCGGCCAGCCAGTCGATTATTCCGGTTGATACCAAACTGGCGGCGGGCATCACGCGAATTTTCCCGCAGTTTAACGATCGTTTTGAAGCGATAGCGGTGCGTGTACCGACCATAAATGTGACGGCGATCGACTTAAGCGTGACGGTGAAAAAACCAGTAAAAGCCAGTGAAGTCAACCAGTTGCTGCAAAAAGCAGCACAAGGTGCATTTCATGGTATAGTTGACTATACGGAATTACCGTTGGTCTCTGTAGATTTTAACCACGACCCGCACAGTGCCATCGTAGATGGTACGCAAACGCGTGTGAGTGGCGCTCACCTGATCAAAACGCTGGTCTGGTGTGATAATGAATGGGGCTTTGCTAACCGTATGCTCGACACTACGTTAGCGATGGCTGCTATTGGTTTCAGGCTCGACGCTTGAGCGTCGACAAAACTTTATGAATCAACGAGAGGATTCACCATGTCTGTAATTAAGATGACCGATCTGGATCTGGCTGGTAAACGCGTTTTTATCCGTGCGGACCTGAACGTACCAGTTAAAGAAGGGAAAGTAACCAGCGATGCGCGTATCCGTGCTTCTCTGCCGACCATCGAACTGGCCCTGAAACAGGGTGCGAAAGTGATGGTAACTTCCCACCTGGGTCGTCCTACCGAAGGCGAGTACAACGAAGAATTCTCTCTGCTGCCGGTTGTTAACTACCTGAAAGACAAACTGTCTGCTCCGGTTCGCCTGGTAAAAGATTACCTGGACGGCGTTGAAGTCGCTGCCGGTGAACTGGTGGTTCTGGAAAACGTTCGCTTCAACAAAGGCGAGAAGAAAGACGACGAAGCACTGTCCAAAAAATATGCTGCGCTGTGCGACGTATTCGTAATGGACGCTTTCGGTACAGCTCACCGTGCACAGGCTTCTACTCACGGTATCGGTAAATTCGCTGATGTAGCTTGCGCAGGTCCGCTGCTGGCTGCTGAGCTGGATGCGCTGGGTAAAGCACTGAAAGAACCTGCTCGTCCGATGGTTGCTATCGTTGGCGGTTCTAAAGTTTCCACCAAACTGACCGTTCTGGATTCTCTGTCAAAAATCGCTGACCAGCTGATCGTTGGCGGTGGTATCGCGAACACCTTCGTTGCCGCTCAAGGCCACAACGTGGGTAAATCCCTGTACGAAGCTGACCTGGTTGACGAAGCTAAGCGTCTGCTGACCACTTGTGACATCCCGGTCCCGACCGACGTTCGCGTAGCGACTGAATTCTCTGAAACTGCACCGGCTACTCTGAAGTCCGTTAGCGATGTGAAAGAAGACGAGCAGATCCTGGACATCGGCGACGCTTCTGCACAGCAGCTGGCTGACATCCTGAAGAATGCGAAAACCATTCTGTGGAACGGCCCGGTTGGCGTGTTCGAGTTCCCGAACTTCCGCAAAGGTACTGAAATCGTTGCTAACGCTATCGCAGACAGCGAAGCGTTCTCTATCGCAGGCGGCGGTGACACCCTGGCAGCAATCGACCTGTTCGGCATTGCTGACAAAATCTCCTACATCTCCACTGGCGGCGGCGCTTTCCTCGAATTCGTGGAAGGTAAAGTATTGCCAGCAGTAGCGATGCTCGAAGAGCGCGCTAAAAAGTAAGCATTTAATGGGCAGGGAAACCTGCCCAATTATTAGCGCGCTTTAGAGCGCGCGCCCTTTCCAAGGCCGAAGATACAGGATTCGTAATATGTCTAAAATTTTTGATTTCGTAAAACCAGGCGTAATCACTGGTGATGACGTACAGAAAGTTTTCCAGGTAGCAAAAGAAAACAACTTTGCTCTGCCAGCTGTTAACTGCGTGGGTACCGACTCCATCAACGCCGTTCTGGAAACCGCTGCAAAAGTTAAAGCGCCGGTAATCGTACAGTTCTCCAACGGTGGTGCTTCTTTCATCGCGGGTAAAGGCGTGAAGTCTGACGTTCCTCAGGGCGCTGCAATCCTGGGTGCTATCTCTGGCGCGCATCACGTTCACCAGATGGCTGAACACTACGGTGTTCCGGTTATCCTGCACACTGACCACTGCGCGAAGAAACTGCTGCCGTGGATCGACGGTCTGCTGGACGCGGGTGAAAAACACTTCGCAGCAACCGGCAAACCGCTGTTCTCTTCTCACATGATCGACCTGTCTGAAGAGTCTCTGGAAGAGAACATCGAAATCTGCTCCAAATACCTGGCGCGCATGTCCAAAATGGGCATGACCCTGGAAATCGAACTGGGTTGCACCGGTGGCGAAGAAGACGGCGTGGACAACAGCCACATGGACGCTTCTGCACTGTACACCCAGCCGGAAGACGTTGATTACGCATACACCGAGCTGAGCAAAATCAGCCCGCGTTTCACCATCGCAGCTTCCTTCGGTAACGTTCACGGCGTTTACAAGCCGGGTAACGTTGTTCTGACCCCGACCATCCTGCGCGACTCTCAGGACTATGTTTCTAAGAAACATAACCTGCCGCACAACAGCCTGAACTTCGTCTTCCACGGCGGTTCCGGTTCTACTGCTCAGGAAATCAAAGACTCCGTAAGCTACGGCGTAGTGAAAATGAACATCGACACCGATACCCAATGGGCTACCTGGGAAGGCGTTCTGAACTACTACAAAGCGAACGAAGCTTACCTGCAGGGCCAGCTGGGCAACCCGAAAGGCGAAGATCAGCCGAACAAGAAATACTACGATCCGCGCGTATGGCTGCGTGCTGGTCAGGCAACCATGATCACCCGTCTGGAACAGGCTTTCAAAGAACTGAACGCGGTTGACGTTCTGTAATTTACGCCGTTCTACATGACATGAGGCCCGCAAATGCGGGCCTTTTTTATTGCCATTTCAATATGCTGCTGGCAGAGAATTCTGTGATCTGTTTGGCAAAATCCAGGTTTATTGTTTACCCTTGTCAGATTGCCAGTCCCGTTGGGACGGCTTTATTTTTCCCATTTGGGTAAGCAAAAAAGGAATATTGAATGGAAGATTTGAATGTTGTCGACAGCATAAATGGTGCGGGCACCTGGCTGGTCCGCAATCAGGAGCTGCTGTTAAGCTATGCCGTCAACATCGTTGCGGCCATCGCCATTGTCATTATCGGTATGATTGTGGCGCGCATCGTATCAAACACCGTTAACCGCCTGATGGTGGCACGTAAAATTGATGCAACCGTTGCTGACTTCCTCTCTGCACTGGTGCGTTACGGTATTATCGCGTTCACGCTGATTGCCGCTCTGGGTCGCGTTGGGGTACAAACCGCTTCTGTGATTGCCGTTCTCGGTGCCGCAGGTTTAGCCGTTGGTCTGGCGCTGCAAGGTTCGCTGTCCAACCTCGCTGCTGGCGTGCTGCTGGTGATGTTCCGTCCGTTCCGCGCAGGTGAGTATGTAGACCTCGGAGGCGTAGCGGGAACCGTACTCAACGTGCAGATTTTCTCCACGACTATGCGTACCGTAGACGGTAAGATTGTGGTGATCCCAAACGGTAAAATCATTGCCGGGAACATCATTAACTTCTCTCGTGAGCCGGTTCGTCGTAACGAATTTATCATCGGCGTGGCTTACGACTCCGATATCGATCAGGTGAAAAAAATCCTCACCGATATCATTCAGTCTGACGAGCGTATCCTTAAAGATCGTGAAATGACGGTGCGCCTGAATGAGCTGGGCGCTTCCTCGATTAATTTTGTGGTACGCGTCTGGAGCAACAGTAGCGATCTGCAAAGCGTTTACTGGGACGTACTGGAGCGTATTAAACGCGAGTTTGACGCCAACGGTATCAGCTTCCCGTACCCGCAGATGGATGTGAACTTCAAGCGTGTGAAAGAGAGCGCGGCAGAGTAATCGCGTGCCCGGTGGCGCTATCGCTTACCGGGCCCACAGGTTTTATAGGCCGGATAAGGCGTCAGCCGTCATCCGGCATTTCCCCCTCCCCCCGTGGTATTAATTCTTCTTATCCCTGATTAAAATTATCCATTTCCGCTAATGTTTTCCCCGCGCTATAGTCTGCTCCTAAGAGAAACAGTTCGGGATGATTAACGTGTTATCGTATTATTTTCAAGGGCTTGCACTTGGTGCGGCTATGATACTTCCGCTCGGTCCGCAAAACGCCTTCGTGATGAATCAGGGGATCCGTCGCCAGTATCACATCATGATTGCTTTACTCTGCGCTATCAGCGACTTAGTGCTGATTTGCGCGGGGATCTTTGGTGGTAGCGCCTTGCTGATGCAGTCACCATGGCTGATGGCGCTTGTCACTTGGGGTGGGGTGGCATTTTTACTCTGGTACGGTTTCGGGGCGTTAAAAACGGCGATGAGCAGTAACCTGGAACTGGCCAGCGCCGAGGTGATGAAGCAGGGCCGCTGGAAAATTATCGCTACTATGCTGGCGGTGACATGGCTCAACCCCCATGTTTATCTGGATACCTTTGTGGTGCTGGGGAGTCTGGGAGGCCAACTGGACGTTGAGCCTAAGCGCTGGTTTGCGCTGGGTACTGTCAGCGCTTCGTTCCTGTGGTTCTTCGGTCTGGCATTGCTGGCGGCCTGGCTCGCTCCGCGTTTGCGCACTGCTAAAGCACAGCGGATCATCAATACCCTGGTAGGATTGGTGATGTGGTTTATCGCTTTTCAGTTGGCAAAAGAAGGTGTTGCGCACGTTCATGCGTTGTTCAACTAAGTGTTGTCTGATGGACAACGCAGCGAGATCGGCTAAGCTTGCCTGCATGTGCCCTGAGTTTCGGGGTAATTAATGAAACATGGAGGAACGACCGTGAAGTTCAAAATAATGGCCCTGGCGGCATTAGTCGGATTCAGCGCACTATCGGTACAGGCAAATGAGTTGCCAAATGGACCGCACATCGTGACTTCCGGAACGGCAAGCGTGGATGCGACACCAGACATCGCTACTCTGGCGATTGAAGTGAACGTAGCTGCAAAGGATGCGGCTTCAGCAAAGAAGCAGGCTGATGAGCGCGTGGCACAATATCTGTCCTTCCTTGAACAGAACCAGATAGCGAAGAAAGATATTAGCGCGGCAAACCTGCGCACCCAGCCGGACTACGACTACCAGAATGGTAAAAGCGTCCTTAAAGGCTATCGTGCGGTACGTACCGTTGAGGTCACGCTGCGTCAGTTGGACAAACTCAACGCGCTGCTTGATGGTGCACTGAAGTCCGGTCTGAATGAGATCCGTTCGGTATCGCTTGGCGTTGCCCAGCCGGATACTTACAAAGATAAAGCGCGTAAAGCAGCAATTGATGATGCTATTCATCAGGCTGAGCAGTTAGCTGCGGGCTTTAACAGCAAATTGGGGCCCGTTTACAGCGTGCGTTACCATGTTTCCAATTATCAACCGAGCCCGATGGTACGGATGATGAAAGCAGATGCAGCGCCTGCGACATCCGCTCAGGAAACCTACGAACAGCCGGTTATTCAGTTTGACGATCAGGTTGATGTGGTCTTCCAGATTGAGCCGACGGCGGGGCAACCAGCAGCAACGCCAGCCAAAACCCAGTAATCATTGCAGACCCGGCTTTCCAGCCGGGTTTTTTCTGTGAGCAACTGTAAAAATGAGACCCCACATCCAGTCTTTTTTTTCGCCGTAATGAGGATAGGCCATAGCGATTTTTAAGGGGACGCTATGGATATTTTTATCTCGAAAAAGATGCGTAATTTCATTCTGCTGGCGCAAACCAATAACATCGCCAGAGCGGCAGAAAAAATACATATGACCGCATCGCCTTTCGGTAAAAGCATTGCCGCACTGGAGGATCAAATCGGCTATACGCTGTTTACCCGCAAAGATAACAACATCAGCCTGAATAAAGCCGGACAGGAACTGTATCAGAAGCTGTTTCCCGTTTATCAGCGCCTTTCTGCCATTGATAACGAAATCCATAACGCCTCTCGCCGCTCGCGGGAAATCGTCATCGGGATCGACAATACCTACCCAACGATTATTTTTGACCAGTTGATTAGCCTTGGTGACAAGTATGACGGCGTGACGGCTCAGGCCGTTGAATTCAGCGAGAATGGGGTGATTGATAACCTGTTCGATCGCAAACTGGATTTTATTATCTCGCCGCAGCACGTTTCCCCCCGCGTCCAGGAACTGGAGAATCTGGCGATTAGCGAGCTGCCTCCGCTGCGTCTGGGGTTTCTCGTTTCCCGGCGCTACGAAGAAAAACAGCCGCAGGATCTGCTGCGCGAGCTGCCCTGGCTGCAAATGCGCTTCCAGAATCGCGCCAACTTTGAGGCGATGCTGGATGCATACATGCGACCCTGCGGGATCAACCCGATGATTATCTACCGTCCGTATAGCTTTATGGCCAAGATTAGCGCGGTAGAGCGCGGGCAGTTTTTGACGGTAATCCCTCACTTCGCCTGGCGGCTGGTGAACCCGTCGACGTTAAAGTATTTCGATGCACCCGGCAGCCCCATGTATATGCAGGAGTTTCTCTATTCGCTGAAAAATCATCGCTATACCGCCACCATGCTCCAGCATATTGCTGAAGATCGTGACGGTAGCGCAAGTTAACCGAGCATCGATCCAGTCTCGAGAAGGTTGCGATGCAGATCGAACGCATGGCTGAGATCGTGATGGATATGCCCGCCGGGCGCTTTCTCCAGATAGCGGTGCAGATAATCCCGGTAAAGAGGGTGTGCACAGTTATCGATAATCGTGTGCGCCCGCTGCATCGGAGATAGCCCACGCAGATCGGCAATCCCTTGTTCGGTCACGATCACTTTAACGCTATGTTCGCTGTGGTCGACATGGCTGCACATCGGTACGATGGTGGAGATTTTCCCGCCTTTGGCAATCGACGGCGCCATAAAGATAGACAGGTAGGCATTGCGCTCGAAATCCCCGCTGCCGCCGATGCCATTCATCAGGTTCACCCCCGCAACGTGCGTGGAATTGGCATGGCCGTAGATATCAAACTCCAGGCCGACGTTGAGCGCAATAACCCCCAGCCGACGGATGATTTCCGGGTTATTGGAGATCTCCTGCGGGCGCAGCACAATCCGGCTGGCGAAGAAGTCCATGTTGTCGTAAATCTTCTGTAGCGACGGGGCTGAAATGGTCAGGCTGGAGGCGCTGGCACCTGTTATCTTGCCCGTTTCCAGTAGATGCACCACCGACTCCTGCAACACCTCCGAATACATCATAAAGGGCGGGATATCCGGGTTTTCCCCCAGCCGCGCCATCACCGCGTTGTTGATATTGCCCACGCCGCTTTGTAAGGGTAGAAATTCCGCTGGAATGCGTTTGTGCGCCATTTCTGCCAGCAGGAAAGTGACTACGTTATCGGCAATTTGCTGGCTGACCGGATTGGTTTTATCCGCCGCATTTCCGGCATCGGGCAGCTCGGTATCCACCACCGCAACCACCTTTTTGGGGTCTATCTGCACGCACTGATTGCCTACGCGATCCATGGTATGAAAAATAGGTACGCTGTTACGCCGTGGTGGCGCACCGGGTATCACGATGTCGGCAAACTCCGCCACACGCGGATTATGGTAATGATTTAGCTCGATTATCACCTTTTTCGCCCGCAGCAGCCAGGTGGGTGCATTGCCAATACCGCTGGAAAGCCAAATCCGGCCATCTGGCGCGATAGCGGAGGCTTCAATGACGGCAACATCGATTTCGCCAAAAAAACCGTAATTAACCATTTGCGCCACTTCACTCAAATGGAGATCGACAAACCTCACCTGGCCCTGATTAATTTTCTCGCGCAGGCCCGATGACGTTTGATAAGGCGCACGCCAGGAAACGGCATCCGCCGCGGATAGAACATCATCAGCGGCGGCACCAATTGATGCTCCGGTCAGCAGGCGGATCTGAAAAGGCTGCCCGTTCTGATGCTGTTCGCAGGCGCGTTGGGCAATTGCGCTGGGTAACGCTTTGGGTGAACCCGCAGGGGTAAAGCCGCTAAACGCCACCATATCATCGTGCTGGATAATTTCTGCCGCCTGTTCGGCGCTCATCCGTTTCATGGCCGTCTCCTTCCTCGGACGTGATTAATGGCCAACAAAATTAGGTTTACGTTTTTCCATAAACGCGTTCATCCCTTCCTGATAATCCTCGCTGTCGTACACCGCGCGGCGCATGCCCTGAATACGCTCGAACTCATCGGAATTCATGGTGTGCGCTTCACCCAGCACGCGAAGTTCTTCTTTGATGACGGCGATGGCCAGCGGTGCTTTTTCCGAGATGTGGTGCGCCATTTGCAGAGTGAAATCTTCCAGTTCCTCGACGGGCACGACATGGTTAAGGATCCCGACCGCCATGGCGCGTTGAGCGGTGATGGGTGAAGCGGTAAAAATCAGCTCTTTAACGATGTGAAAACCAGCGTCGCGGGTCAGGTTGTGGATGCCCACCAGGTTATACGGTACGCCAAGGTTGACTGGGGTCATTGAGAAGGTGGACGTTTCAGCGGCGATGATGAGATCGGAACTCATGATCATTTCAAACGCGCCGCCCCAGACGCTGCCTTCGACCATGGAGATCACCGGTTTCGGATATTTTTGGATCATACGGGTTATCTGACGCAGCGGATCGTCATAGGAGAGCGGATCGCGACGTCCGGTCGGGAGTTCATGAATATCATGCCCGGCAGAAAACACTTTGGCCCCGCTCGGGGCGCGCAGAATGATGCAGCGAATGTCCGCACGATTGAGATCGCTCAGCGCCTGCATCAGATCGTCAATAAACACTTTACTCAGGGCATTGAGCTTGCGGGCGTAATTGAACTCAATAACCGCGACTTTCTGGATGATGACCACGTTGACGTATTGATAAGACATAATGTTCTCTTTATTGAAAGTAATGATGCTGAATAAATTCGCTGATGTGCCGCAGACCGGTGCGTGGCGAAAGATCATTGTTTTTGACGGCCTGTAGCGTCTGCTGGAAATAGCGGTCGAAATCAGTGCGGGCAAACAACAGATGCAGGGCTTCTTCTTCAGCCTGCTGGTGTAACCAGTCCACCGCCTGCTGCTGGCGAACTTTTCCCAGTTTACCGCTGGCGGTCAGGCACGTTTTAAAATCGGTTATTGCTTGCCAGACCTCCTCAATGCCGCGTTTATCCAGGGCGCTACAGGTTAATACCCGCGGCTGCCACTCGTCATATTTACGACGCAGAATATGCAGGGCGGATTCGTACATATGGCGGGCGATGGCCACGCTGGTATGGTTATCACCGTCGTCCTTATTGATGACGACCAGATCCGCCATTTCCATCAGGCCTTTTTTGATGCCCTGTAAATCGTCGCCACCGCCAGCGATTTGCAGTGAGATAAAGCAATCCACCATGCCTGCGACTTCGGTTTCTGACTGCCCTACGCCGACGGTTTCTACAATCACCACGTCAAAGCCAGCCGCTTCGCACAGCAGCATTAATTCCCGGGCGCGCTGACTGGCACCGCCTAAATGACCGCTGGAAGGGACCGGTCGAATAAACGCAGATTCGGCGCGGGCCAGCTCCGTCATGCGGGTTTTATCGCCAAGAATGCTGCCGCCGCTGACCGGGCTGCTGGGATCGACGGCGATCACCGCTACCCGTAATCCGTGGCGGATAAGCAACATGCCGAATGCTTCCAGGAAAGTGCTTTTGCCCGCGCCCGGCGTACCGGTGATCCCTAAGCGCAGGGCGTTACCGGTGAACGGCATAATCGCGTCCAGCAATTGCGTACTCAGCGGCTGGTGGCGCGGGTGGTTGCTTTCGACCAGCGTCATCGCCTGGGCGAGCGTAGCCCGTTCACCGAGTCGCAAACGACGGACGGTATCTTCAAGCGTGGCGGCGTTAATCATGATGCTGACTGATACGGGTTAACACATCGCGGACGCTGTCGAGCATTGGTGTGCCGGGGCCATAAATGGCTGCCACGCCATGTTCGTGCAGGAAAGCGTAATCCTGCGGCGGAATAACACCTCCTGCTACCACGCAGATATCTTCACGCCCCCATTTTTTGAGTGCGGTAACCAGTTCCGGGATCAGCGTTTTATGGCCGGCGGCCAGCGATGAGGCACCAATCACATGCACATCGTTTTCTACCGCCAGGCGGGCGATCTCTTCCGGTGTGGAGAACATCGGGCTGAGATCGACATCAAAGCCGAGATCGGAGTAGGCGCTGGCGATCACCTTCGCGCCGCGATCGTGGCCGTCCTGACCCATCTTGGCGATCAGAATACGCGGGCGGCGGCCATTTTCCGCGAGGAACTGTTCGGTTTGCGCAACGATGGTATCGAACTCATCGGCGGATTTATCAGACTGATGATAGCTTTGCGCAATCACTCCGGTGACGCACTGGCTGGGAACCAGATACCGATCAAAAGCGACTTCCAGCGCGTCGGAGATTTCACCCAGCGTGGCGCGAACGCGGGCGGCGTTGACGGCAGCAGCCAGCAGGTTTTCATTATGTTGCGCGGCGTGGGTCAGCGCGGATAGCGCGGTCTTGACGGCATCGTTGGTGCGGGTGGTGCGGATATGTTTCAGCGAGACAATCTGCTCGTTGCGCACCTTCACGTTGTCGATCTCCAGTACCGACGTCTCGTCTTCTTTATCCAGCTTGTACTTATTGACGCCGACGATAACGCGCTTACCCTGGTCGATCAGCGACTGTTCACGCGCGGAAGCTTCTTCGATCATCCGTTTAGGGAGCCCGGCTTCGATCGCTTTCGCCATGCCGCCTGCCTCATCAATCTGTTTGATGATCGTGCGTGCCTGCTTCACGATTTGATCGGTGAGTGACTCGACGTAATACGACCCGGCCAGCGGATCGACGGTGCGGCAGATCTCTGATTCTTCCTGAATGATGATTTGCGTATTACGCGCAATACGGGCGGAGAAATCGGTGGGCAGACCGAGCGCTTCATCAAAGGCGTTGGTATGCAGCGACTGGGTACCGCCAAGCGTAGCGCCGAGTGCTTCAATGGTAGTACGCACCACGTTGTTGTACGGGTCCTGCTCGGTCAGGCTCCAGCCGGACGTCTGGCAGTGGGTACGCAGAGCGAGAGATTTCGGGTTGGTCGCACCAAAGCTACTGACCGCTTCACTCCACAAATAGCGCGCTGCGCGCAGCATGGCGACGTTCATAAACAGATCCATGCCGATACCGAAGAAGAACGACAGGCGCGGGGCGAAGTCATCAATTTTTAGTCCGGCGGAGAGTGCGGCTTTGATGTATTCAATACCGTCTGCCAGCGTAAACGCTACCTGCTGCACGCAGTTCGCTCCGGCTTCACCCATGTGATAGCCGCTGATGCTGATGGTGTTAAAGCGCGGCATGTTGCCGGAGCACCAGGCGATGATGTCGGCGATAATGCGCATGGACGGTTTTGGTGGATAAATGTAGGTGTTGCGGCACAGGTACTCTTTCAGGATATCGTTCTGAATGGTTCCGGTGAGTTGTTCCGGCGTTACGCCTTGTTCTTCTGCAGCGACGATATAAAACGCCAGCACCGGTAGAACCGCGCCGTTCATGGTCATCGATACCGACATCTTATCCAGCGGGATCTGGTCGAACAGTATCTTCATATCTTCGACGGTATCGATCGCCACGCCCGCTTTGCCGACGTCACCCGCCACGCGCGGGTTGTCAGAGTCATATCCACGATGGGTGGCAAGGTCAAAGGCGACGGAAAGCCCTTTTTGCCCGGCGGCGAGGTTGCGGCGGTAAAAGGCGTTGGACTCTTTGGCGGTAGAGAAACCAGCGTATTGACGAATGGTCCACGGCTGCGCGGTATACATGGTGGCGCGCGGGCCACGCACGTAAGGCGGCAGACCGGGAAGGGTGCCCGTGACTTCCAGATTATCGAGGTCTTCTTCGGTGTACAGCGGCTTGATGGCAATCCCTTCCGCCGTCTGTCTTTCCAGCGACTCGACGGTTTTTTCCCGTCGACTGAGTTCTTTATTGGCGAGTGTTTGCCACTCCTGCACGTTTGCCATTTTTTGCTCCGTATTACGCAATAAGTTGAATCTTTGCGAATACGGTGAGCTTTTTCATTTGGCTTGTCGCCAGCAAAAAATAGCCAACAGGGCGTCGTTTTTTGCCGCGTGGCGTGTTTGATTTTGTGATTTATTTCAAAGACGTGGCGGGAATAGCATGAAAAGAGGGTAAAAGACTTGTCGGCCGGATAGGGCGTTACGCCACCATCCGGCACTCAGAGGTTATGAGCGGTTTAATCCTGACGCAGTACGTTGTGACCATAGGTCAGCAGCGCATCGGTGACGTTGCGCATCATGCGGCTTTCCGGCGCAAAACGGTGCCAGTACAGCATCCGGCGCTGGAACAGGCCCGGCGTTAAGTCGATAAGCTCGCCGCTTTCCAGTTCTTTCTCAATCTGCAAGTGGGGGATCATGCAGCAGGTCGTTCCCTGACGCGCCAATTGAACAAAGGCTTCAGACGAGTTAACGATATGGCACGGCACGCTGCCCGGCGGCAGGTCGAAGTTTTGTTGCAGGAACGCCTGGTGCATATCATCAAGATGGTCAAACGCTACCGCTGGAGCTTTCAGCAGGGCAGAGCGGGTGACGCCGTTAGGGAAATAACGCTCGGCGAAAGGTTTAGAGCCAACAAACAGGTAGTCCAGCGCGCCGAGTTTATCCACCAGACAGCTTGGCAGCGCCTGATGTTGAATACTCACCGCACCGACCACTTCACCACGACGCAGACGTTCCTGAGTTCGGGTTTCATCCTCAACCTGCAAGTTAAGCCGAATCGGCGAATTTGCCAGTACCGGAGCCAGCGCCGGAAGCAACCAGGTCGCCAGACTGTCGGCGTTCACCGCCAGTGAGAGCAGCAGCGGCGTCGAACCGGTTTGTTCATCACCCAGCCACTCGTCTTCCAGCAGTTCAACCTGACGCAAAAGCGCCAGTAGTTTTTGCCCCTGTTCGGTTGGGCGTGGTGGTACGGTACGCACCAGCAGCGGTTGTCCGAACATATTCTCAAGCTGTTTTATGCGCTGTGAAACCGCGGATTGCGTGATGCACAGCTTTTGCGCCGCGCGCTCAAATCCTCGTTCACGAATAACCGCATCCAGTGCTTGTAGTGTTCTGTAGTCCGGACGTTTCATTGCTTTGACGCACTCCTGAAAATTTTGCTTGTTCTGCACTATGACACAAATTTAGGTTGGGTAAAGACGAAATCCGCCGCTTGCGAGCGGGTGTGGGGACATTTTTCTGCACAATGTTCTATAATGCGCGTGAATTTTCCCACCATATTCACACCACAGGCGAAACGATCATGACGCAGGATGAACTGAAAAAAGCAGTAGGATGGGCGGCACTTCAGTATGTACAGCCCGGTACCATTGTGGGCGTAGGTACAGGTTCAACAGCCGCACACTTTATTGATGCGCTGGGCACAATGAAAGGTCAGATTGAAGGTGCGGTATCCAGTTCGGACGCTTCAACCGAAAAACTCAAAAGCCTCGGTATCCACGTGTTCGATCTTAACGAAGTGGACAGCCTCGGCGTATACGTTGACGGCGCGGATGAAATCAACGGCCACATGCAGATGATCAAGGGCGGCGGCGCAGCGTTGACCCGTGAAAAAATTATTGCTTCCGTGGCGAAGAAATTTATCTGTATTGCCGACGCGTCCAAAGAAGTCGATATTCTCGGTAACTTCCCGCTGCCGGTTGAAGTGATCCCAATGGCGCGCAGCGCTGTGGCTCGCCAGTTGGTGAAGCTGGGCGGTCGTCCTGAATACCGTCAGGGTGTAGTGACGGACAATGGTAACGTGATCCTTGATGTACACGGTCTGGAGATCCTCGATGCCATCGCGATGGAAAACGCCATCAATGCGATTCCGGGCGTGGTAACCGTCGGTCTGTTTGCCAACCGTGGTGCGGACGTCGCGCTGATCGGTACGCCAGACGGCGTGAAAACTATCGTAAAATGATCTGACGGGAGTGTCTTCTCCCGTTAAAAAAATTTTGGCAGGGCAAATTTGGTGACTTGTGTCACGTTTATAATATTGTCCTGCCGATCTCTCCAAAGAAAAAGTTATCGCCAGTATTTTCCTCTGACATTTCTCTCTGAATGACATTTCTTCAGCACGGCGACGCAAACGTTCATATTGCCGCAATATTATTTTTTGATATGTTGAAGAGACGGATGAAAATCCCACACACAACACATCAGTTTGAACAAAAAAAGACAGGGTCGGGGAAATGGCAAAGGTATCACTGGAGAAAGATAAGATTAAATTTCTGCTGGTTGAAGGCGTGCATCAAAAAGCGCTCGAAAGCCTTCGTGCAGCAGGTTATACCAACATCGAGTTTCATAAAGGCGCTCTGGACACTGAACAACTGAAAGAGTCCATCCGTGATGCCCACTTCATTGGCCTGCGATCCCGTACCCATCTGACTGAAGATGTGATTGACGCCGCAGAGAAACTGGTCGCGATTGGCTGCTTCTGTATCGGCACCAACCAGGTTGATCTCAGCGCTGCGGCAAAGCGCGGGATCCCCGTGTTTAATGCGCCATTCTCTAACACGCGTTCCGTTGCGGAACTGGTGATTGGCGAACTGCTGCTCCTGCTACGCGGCGTACCCGAAGCAAACGCCAAAGCACACCGCGGCGTGTGGAATAAACTGGCTACCGGCTCGTTTGAAGCGCGTGGCAAAAAACTGGGGATCATCGGCTACGGCCACATTGGTACTCAGCTAGGCATTCTGGCGGAATCGCTGGGGATGCACGTCTATTTCTATGATATTGAAAATAAACTCCCGCTCGGCAACGCCACGCAGGTGCAGCATCTTTCCGACCTGCTCAATATGAGCGACGTGGTCAGTTTGCACGTACCGGAAAATGCCTCCACCAAAAATCTGATGGGCGCGCGTGAGATTGCCTTGATGAAACCAGGCGCACTGCTGATTAACGCCGCACGCGGCACAGTTGTTGATATTCCTGCGCTGTGCGACGCGTTAGCGACCAAGCACCTGGCAGGGGCAGCAATCGACGTATTCCCAACCGAGCCGGCAACCAACAGCGATCCTTTCACTTCGCCGCTGTGTGATTTCGACAACGTGATCCTGACGCCGCACATTGGTGGTTCAACGCTGGAAGCACAGGAAAACATCGGTCTGGAAGTGGCTGGGAAACTGACCAAGTATTCCGACAACGGCTCTACGCTGTCTGCAGTTAACTTCCCGGAAGTTTCGCTGCCGCTGCACGGCGGTCGTCGTCTGATGCACATTCACGAAAACCGTCCGGGCGTACTGACTGCGCTGAACCAGATTTTTGCCGAGCAGGGCGTCAACATTGCCGCGCAGTATCTGCAGACTTCCGCACAGGTAGGTTACGTGGTTATTGATATTGAAGCGGATGAAGATGTGGCAGAGAAAGCGCTGCTGGCGATGAAAGCCCTTCCGGGAACCATTCGCGCTCGTCTGCTGTACTGATTTCCTCTACATGGGCAGGCGGTTGACCTGCCCATCTTTCCTCTGATTTCCCGGCCTCAAAATCTCTTCCTGTCACGCATACATTCTGTTTTCGAGCCTTGCCGCAATTGGCAAAAAAAGCTACCACTCCCAGATTTTGGATGGCGTCACCACCGCAGGCAGTGGGATATCCCATTCTTCGACAGGCAGCTTTTCCACTCGCTGACAATCGTGCGCGTAGCCTACGGGCTGGATCTTATGCTGCTGCCAGTTTTGCAACGTACGGTCATAAAATCCACCGCCCATACCCAGGCGTTGCCCGACCTCATCAAACGCCACTAACGGCGTAATCAGTACATCCAGTTGTGAGAGCGGCAATACGTCACGTACATCAAGTCGTGGTTCCTGGATCTTTAAGCGATTGGTTACCAGGTCGCTGTGCGGATGATAGTGCAGGAACAGCAGGTTGCCAGGGCTGAAGGGATGAAGAACCGGAAGATAGACGCGCTTGCCCGCTCGCCACAGCTGATCTATTAGCGGCTGGGTATCGAGTTCGCCATCGAACGAGAGGAATACCGCCACGGTATGAGCGAGTACAACAGGGGGATAACTGAGCATTCGGGTCGCGGCTTGCTGACCGTATTGTCGTTGCTGTTCGGAAGTAAGCGCACGACGACGCTGCCGAATCAGTTGACGGATTTCTTGCCGGGATAAAGGGAGTTCAGAAAGTAATGTCATGGCTGTTGCCAGGTAGAAGGGAATCTCCGAGATGCCGCCGCAGGCTGTAACCCTTGAACCCTTGGTTCAAGGTGAATGCGTCGTCACAGTTTTAAGGCTTCTCGGACGGGCCGAGCATGCTCACCAACCGTGGAGCGCCACATTCTTGTGGTATGAAATATCGGCTCAGGGGACTGGCCCGCTTGCAAACATCTCAGAGAAATTTTGTCTTCACGGTCACTCTACCACAGTAAACCGAAAAGTGTTATTCAAAGTTTTGGCCCGTTTTTTCGGTTATGCGACCCTGATCAAGCAACGCCTGTTCGATGGTCTGTTGTAGCATCCGAATACGTTGTTCCATGCTCGCCGCGTACTCACGCGTCTTCGCTTTTTCCTGAGTTAATTCATAGCTGATGTTCAACGCGGCGATGAAAACCAACTGCTCAGTATTTGTGACTCTAGTGCGAACTTTCAGATCTTGCAATCGCTGATTGAGATCGTCCGCAGCCTGATTCAACGCATCCCTTTGTTCAGGCGGGCAATTCACTCGCAGTGAACGGCCAAATATTTGGATATCGACGGGTTGTGCAGACATGCCACCTTCCTGCTGATTGACTGCGCTGCCTTCGTCTCCAGACCGTGGGTCCGCGAAGGGGCGACACTATAGCTACCCTGGTATCAAGATACAAGCCCTTTTCTGGTCCACCAGGGTCCAAAGTGGTAGCATACCATGAATATTCCTCCCTTTGATGACGAATGCTTATGTCTATACAGAACGAAATGCCTGGTTACAACGAAGTTAGCCAGTTTTTGAACCAACAAGGGGCTGGATTAACCCCGGCCGAAATGCACGGCTTGATAAGCGGAATGATTTGCGGCGGAAATAACGACAGCTCATGGCAGCCGCTGCTGCACGACCTGACGAACGAAGGTCTGGCCTTTGGTCACGAGCTGGCTCAGGCGCTGCTGAAAATGCACTCAGCCACCAGTGATGCCCTCGAAGACGACGGCTTCCTTTTTCAGCTTTATCTGCCTGAAGGGGATGACGTCAGCGTGTTCGATCGCGCCGATGCGCTGGCGGGATGGGTAAACCACTTTTTACTGGGCCTTGGCGTCACGCAACCGAAGCTCGACAAAGTGACCGGCGAAACCGGGGAAGCGATTGACGACCTGCGCAATATCGCTCAATTGGGATATGACGAAGACGAAGATCAGGAAGAGCTGGAAATGTCGCTCGAAGAGATCATCGAATACGTGCGCGTAGCCGCCTTGCTGTGTCATGACACGTTTACGCGTCAGCAGCCGACCGCGCCGGAAGTCCGTAAACCGACTCTGCACTAAGAACGAAACGCAAAGGAGAGTGTGATGAGCGAGATATCTCAGCAAGAATTCCAGCGTCGTCGCCAGGCTTTACTGGCACAAATGCAGCCCGGCAGCGCCGCGCTGATTTTTGCCGCACCGGAAACGACGCGTAGCGCGGACAGTGAATACCCTTACCGCCAAAGCAGTGATTTCTGGTACTTCACCGGTTTTAACGAACCTGAAGCCGTGCTGGTGCTGATCAAAAGTGATGACACTCATAACCACAGCGTTTTGTTCAATCGGGTTCGCGATCTGACGGCGGAGATCTGGTTTGGCCGCCGTCTGGGCCAGGATGCTGCCCCGGCAAAACTTGGCGTTGACCGGGCGCTGGCCTTCAGTGAAATCAATCAACAGCTGTATTTGCTGCTCAATGGTCTGGACGCGGTATACCACGCCCAGGGCGAGTATGCCTGGGCCGACGAGATTGTGTGCACGGCGCTGGATAAACTGCGCAAAGGCTCCAGACAAAATCTGCACGCGCCTGCCGCGATTATCGACTGGCGTCCGATGGTGCATGAAATGCGCCTGTTCAAATCACCGGAAGAAATCGCGGTCATGCGTCGTGCCGGAGAAATCACCGCACTGGCGCATACCCGCGCGATGGAAAAATGCCGTCCGGGAATGTTTGAATACCAGTTAGAAGGGGAGATTCACCATGAATTTACCCGTCATGGCGCGCGTTATCCGTCCTATAACACGATTGTCGGCAGCGGTGAAAACGGCTGTATCCTGCATTACACCGAAAATGAAAGTGAAATGCGCGATGGCGATTTGGTGCTGATTGACGCTGGCTGTGAATACAAAGGCTATGCGGGTGACATTACGCGTACCTTCCCGGTAAACGGTAAATTTACCCCAGCACAGCGTGAAATCTACGATATCGTACTGGAATCCTTAGAGACCAGCCTGCGTCTGTATCGTCCCGGAACGTCCATTCAGGAAGTCACTGGCGAAGTGGTGCGCATCATGATTACGGGCCTGGTGAAACTTGGCATTCTGCACGGTGATGTCGATCAGTTGATTACCGAAAATGCTCACCGCCCATTCTTTATGCATGGCCTAAGTCACTGGCTGGGTCTGGATGTGCACGACGTCGGCGTTTATGGTCAGGACCGCTCACGTATTCTTGAGCCGGGAATGGTACTCACCGTCGAACCGGGACTGTATATCGCGCCGGACGCCGATGTACCGCCGGCTTATCGTGGTATCGGCATTCGTATTGAGGATGACATCCTCATCACCGAGGACGGCAATGAAAACCTGACCGCCAGCGTAGTGAAGAAAGCTGATGACATTGAAGCCTTAATGGCTGCGGCGCGACTGCAATGAGCGTGATTATCGTTGGTGGTGGTATGGTCGGTGCGACGCTGGCGCTGGCCATTTCTCAGCTCAGCCATGGGACTCTGCCGGTTCATCTGATAGAAGCGAGCGAACCTGAAACTGACCTCCATCCCGGGTTTGACGCCCGGGCGATCGCGCTGGCGGCAGGAACCTGCCAACAGCTGGCGAGAATTGGCGTATGGCAGGCGATTGCCGATTGCGCAACGGCCATTAAAACGGTTCACGTCAGCGATCGCGGCCATGCCGGATTTGTGACGCTGGATGCGCAGGAATACCGTATTCCGGCTCTGGGCCAGGTGGTAGAACTGCACGACGTCGGGCTGCGTCTGTTTGCGCTGCTGCGCAAAGCACCGGGTGTCACATTGCACTGCCCCGACCGCGTAGCCAGCGTGTCGCGCACGCGGGAGCGCGTTGAAGTGACGCTGGAGAATGGCGAGATGATTACCGGTCGCCTGCTGGTGGCTGCTGACGGCACGCGTTCCGCACTGGCGACTGCCTGCGGTGTTGACTGGCTGCAACAGCCTTATGAGCAACTGGCGGTGATTGCCAACGTCACGACCTCTGTACCGCACGACGGGCGAGCGTTTGAACGCTTCACGCAATATGGCCCGCTGGCAATGCTGCCAATGTCTGACGGTCGCTGCTCGCTGGTGTGGTGCCATCCACTGGAGCAGCGTGATGAGATCATGACCTGGTCCGACGAACAGTTTTGCCGTGAACTACAAACCGCATTTGGCTGGCGACTGGGACGTATTACCCAGTCTGGTAAACGCAGCGCTTATCCGCTTTCGTTAACTACGGCGCTGAAAGCGATTACCCATCGTACCGTGCTGGTAGGGAACGCCGCCCAGACGCTGCATCCCATTGCCGGGCAAGGTTTCAACCTTGGCCTGCGCGATGTAATGAGCCTTGCAGAGACGTTGACGCAGGCGCAGAACGGCGCGGAAGATGTGGGGGATTATGCGGTGCTGGCACGCTATCAGCAGCGCCGCGAGCGCGATCGCGAGACGACGATTGGTGTGACCAACAATTTAGTGTATTTGTTTGCCAATCACTGGGCCCCGCTGGTTGTTGGGCGCAATGTCGGGTTGATGGCGATGGAATTATTCACCCCTGCGCGCGATGCGCTGGCGGAGCGGACCCTGGGTTGGGTTGCACGATAAATATGACCTGTAGGCCGGATAAGGCAACGCCGACATCCGGCAAGGGTCCCCGCAAAAATGCCTGATGGCGCTGCGCTTATCAGGCCTACGGATTACAGGTTTCGAGGTACAAACAGTGCAAAGTGTTGATGTAGCAATTGTTGGTGGCGGCATGGTGGGACTGGCGGTTGCCTGCGGCCTGCAGGGCAGCGGGTTGCGCGTTGCGGTGTTAGAACAACATGTTCCGCAGCCGTTGGCGGCGGATGCTCCTCCTCAGCTTCGCGTTTCGGCCATTAATGCAGCCAGCGAAAAACTGCTTACCCGTCTTGGCGTCTGGTCCGACATTGTTGCTCGTCGCGCTTGCTGCTACCACGGCATGGAAGTCTGGGACAAAGACAGCTTTGGACGTATTGCGTTTGATGACCAGAGCATGGGCTACAGCCATTTGGGTCACATCGTTGAAAACTCAGAAATCCATTATGCACTGTGGCAAAAGGCGCAGCGTTCAGCGGATATTACGATGATGGCGCCAGCTGAAATACAGCAGGTGGCCTGGGGCGAGAACGAGGCATTTCTGAGCCTCAAAGATGGCGCAATGCTGACGGCGCGTCTGGTCGTCGGTGCCGATGGTGCTAATTCCTGGCTGCGCAATAAAGCGGACATTCCGCTCACCTTCTGGGACTACCGTCATCATGCGCTGGTGGCGACTATCCGTACGCAGGAAGCTCACGGTACGGTTGCGCGTCAGGCGTTTCATGGCGAGGGGATTCTGGCATTCCTGCCACTCAGCGATCCGCACCTGTGCTCTATCGTCTGGTCGCTCTCGCCGCAGGAAGCAGAACGTATGCAGCAGGCAAGCGTTGACGAGTTTAATCAGGCGCTGAATATCGCCTTTGATAATCGTCTGGGGCTGTGCAGCCTTGAAAGCGAACGTCAGGCGTTTCCGCTGACGGGACGTTATGCCCGCCAGTTCGCGGCCCATCGTCTGGCGCTGGTGGGGGATGCGGCGCATACCATCCACCCGCTGGCGGGTCAGGGGGTTAACCTTGGCTTTATGGATGCGGCGGAACTGATCGATGAGCTTAAGCGGCTACAGCGTCAGGGAAAAGATATTGGTCAGTATCTCTATTTACGCCGCTACGAGCGCAGCCGTAAGCATAGCGCAGCGCTGATGCTGGCGGGGATGCAGGGTTTCCGTGAACTGTTTGCAGGCGAGAATCCGGCGAAAAAACTGCTACGCGATATTGGGCTGAAACTGGCCAATACCCTCCCGGGCGTAAAACCACAACTCATCCGTCAGGCGATGGGACTGAACGATCTTCCCGAGTGGTTACGTTAGTGTCCGTAAGGACAATCTTAAGAGTTTGAGACCCGTCACACTTTCCTCTCCCGGCCTTCGCGCCGGGGTGCTTCTCTCATTTGAAATAATCTAATTCCACTCCTTTTTTCGCATTAGTTTTTCTAATTTTACGTTTTTTTCATAACGCCATTTTTGACATTTTTTCCACATTTAATATGGATTGGTGCTGTAATTTTGCGCTTATATTCGTTTGTTGTTCTGATTAATTGTTATGTGTATGGAGTTTTATTCTGTTAGCGATCTGGCTGTTTTTCGCCATAAGCTAATGTGATGGTTAATTTTGACTTATGGTTTAGCGTCTGTTTCGGTGGTAAGTTCAGGACAAAGAGAACGTTTGCGTCGTAGCCCCTGGAGCGGCTGCGGTGCTGGGTTTCGTGGCGAAAATTTCACCGCGAAAGAGTTGGTAGCCCCGCTTATTCAACGAGGAAAAGATGGCTCAACAGACTCCTTTGTACGAACAACACACGCTATGTGGCGCGCGCATGGTCGATTTCCATGGCTGGATGATGCCACTGCATTACGGTTCTCAGCTCGATGAACACCATGCTGTTCGCACCGACGCCGGAATGTTTGATGTGTCGCATATGACCATCGTCGACCTGCGCGGTAGCCGCACCCGGGAGTTCTTGCGTTATCTGCTGGCAAACGACGTCGCGAAGCTAACGAAGACGGGTAAAGCCCTCTACTCCGGGATGCTCAACGCTTCGGGCGGCGTGATAGATGACCTGATTGTCTACTACTTCACTGAAGATTTCTTCCGCCTCGTTGTAAACTCCGCCACCCGCGAAAAAGACCTCTCCTGGATTACCCAACACGCTGAACCTTACGCCATCGACATCACCGTTCGTGACGACCTGTCGCTGATTGCGGTGCAGGGTCCAAACGCGCAGGAAAAAGCAGCTACGTTGTTTACTGACGAGCAGCGTCATGCGGTTGAAGGCATGAAGCCGTTTTTCGGCGTTCAGGCAGGTGATTTGTTTATCGCAACCACCGGTTATACCGGCGAAGCAGGTTATGAAATTGCCATGCCGAATGAAAAGGCGGCAGATTTCTGGCGTGCGCTGGTTCAGGCTGGTGTCAAACCTTGCGGTCTCGGCGCGCGTGACACCCTGCGTCTGGAAGCGGGTATGAACCTGTATGGCCAGGAGATGGACGAAGGTATTTCTCCGCTGGCGGCCAACATGGGCTGGACCATCGCGTGGGAACCGGCTGACCGCGACTTTATTGGTCGTGAAGCGCTGGAAATGCAGCGCGAAAAAGGCCACGAACAGCTGGTCGGGCTGGTGATGACTGAGAAGGGCGTGCTGCGTAATGAACTGCCGGTGCGTTTCACCGATGCTTCTGGCAACCAGCATGAAGGCATTATCACCAGTGGCACATTCTCCCCAACCCTGGGTTACAGCATCGCGTTGGCGCGCGTGCCTGCGGGTATCGGTGAGACTGCGATCGTACAGATCCGTAACCGTGAAATGCCGGTAAAAGTGACTAAACCTGTTTTTGTGCGTAACGGCAAAGCCGTCGCGTAATTCATCCTTTTTTGGAGATTGATTGATGAGCAACGTACCTGCAGAACTGAAATACAGCAAAGAACACGAATGGCTGCGCAAAGAAGCTGACGGCTCTTACACCGTTGGTATCACCGAACACGCTCAGGAGCTGTTAGGTGACATGGTTTTCGTTGACCTGCCAGAAGTTGGCGCCACCGTCAGCGCGGGCGATGATTGCGCCGTTGCGGAGTCCGTAAAAGCGGCATCCGATATCTATGCGCCAGTAGGCGGTGAGATTGTTGCGGTTAACGATGCGCTCAGCGACTCCCCGGAACTGGTCAACAGCGAGCCGTATGCGGGTGGCTGGATTTTCAAAATCAAAGCCAGCGATGAAAGCGAAATTGAATCGCTGTTGGATGCGACCGCATACGAAGCTTTGTTAGAAGACGAGTAAATACGCTTTTGCCGGATGGCGCTGCGCTTATCCGGCCTACAAAGCATGCGTAGGCCCGGTAAGCGCTAGCGCCACCGGGCACGTAGACAGAGACCATCACGATTCACTGCACGTTTCAGGAACCATCGCCCATGACACAGACGTTAAGCCAGCTTGAAAACAGCGGCGCTTTCATTGAACGCCACATCGGACCGGACGCCGCGCAGCAGCAAGAGATGCTGAATGCGGTTGGCGCCGAGTCGTTAAACGCGCTGATCGGCCAGATTGTGCCGAAAGACATTCAGCTCGCAACCCCGCCACAGGTTGGCGAGGCGGCGACCGAATACGCTGCGCTGGCTGAATTAAAAGCCATCGCCGGGCGTAACAAGCGCTTCACGTCCTACATTGGCATGGGCTACACCGCCGTGCAGTTGCCACCAGTTATTCTGCGTAACATGCTGGAAAACCCAGGCTGGTACACCGCATATACGCCGTATCAGCCGGAAGTCTCCCAGGGGCGTCTGGAAGCTCTGCTGAACTTCCAACAGGTCACACTGGACCTGACGGGGCTGGATATGGCTTCCGCTTCTCTGCTGGATGAAGCCACTGCGGCTGCTGAAGCCATGGCGATGGCCAAACGTGTCAGCAAACTGAAAAATGCCAACCGTTTCTTTGTGGCGGCTGATGTTCACCCGCAAACGCTGGACGTGGTTCGCACCCGTGCAGAAACCTTTGGCTTTGACGTCATTGTTGATGACGCGGCGAAAGCACTGGATCACCAGGATGTGTTTGGCGTGCTGTTGCAGCAGGTTGGCACCACCGGTGAAGTACACGACTACAGCAAACTGATTGCCGAGCTGAAATCCCGTAAAGTTGTGGTCAGTGTCGCTGCCGACTTTATGGCGCTGGTACTGCTGACTGCACCGGGCAAACAGGGCGCGGATATTGTTTTCGGCTCTGCGCAACGCTTCGGCGTTCCGATGGGTTACGGCGGCCCACACGCGGCATTCTTCGCCGCTAAAGACGAATTCAAACGCTCCATGCCAGGCCGTATTATCGGCGTATCGAAAGATGCGGCGGGCAATACCGCACTGCGCATGGCGATGCAGACTCGCGAGCAGCATATCCGCCGCGAGAAAGCGAACTCCAACATTTGTACCTCGCAGGTTCTGCTGGCCAACATCGCCAGCCTGTATGCCGTTTATCATGGTCCGGTTGGCCTGAAACGTATCGCTAATCGCATCCACCGCCTGACTGATATTCTGGCGGCCGGCCTGCAGCAGAAAGGGCTGAAGCTGCGCCATGCGCACTACTTCGACACTCTGTGTGTTGAAGTGGCCGACAAAGCGGCTGTTCTGGCGCGTGCCGAAGCGGCAGAAATCAACCTGCGTAGCGATATCCATAACGCGGTAGGTATTACGCTTGATGAAACCACCACCCGTGAAAACGTGGTGCAGTTGTTCAATGTTCTGCTGGGCGACAGCCACGGTTTGAATATCGATACGCTGGATAAAGATGTGGCGCTCGACAGCCGTTCCATTCAGGACAGCATGCTGCGTGACGATGCGATCCTCAGCCATCCGGTGTTTAATCGCTATCACAGCGAAACCGAGATGATGCGCTACATGCACTCGCTGGAGCGCAAAGATCTGGCGCTGAACCAGGCGATGATCCCGCTGGGTTCTTGCACCATGAAGCTGAACGCTGCCGCCGAGATGATCCCTATCACCTGGCCGGAATTCGCTGAACTTCACCCGTTCTGCCCGCCAGAGCAGGCAGAAGGTTATCACCAGATGATCGGCCAGCTTTCCGAGTGGCTGGTAAAACTGACCGGTTATGACGCCGTCTGCATGCAGCCGAACTCCGGCGCGCAGGGCGAGTATGCGGGTCTGCTGGCGATTCGTCACTATCACGAAAGCCGTAACGAAGGCCATCGCGATATCTGTCTGATCCCGGCTTCTGCCCACGGCACCAATCCGGCATCCGCACAGATGGCGGGGATGCAGGTAGTGGTTGTCGCCTGTGATAAGAACGGCAACATTGACCTGGACGATCTGCGAGCAAAAGCAGAACAACATGCTGCGAACCTCTCCTGCATCATGGTGACCTATCCGTCTACTCACGGCGTGTATGAAGAAACGATCCGTGAAGTGTGCGACGTTGTACACCAGTTTGGCGGCCAGGTTTACCTTGATGGCGCGAACATGAACGCTCAGGTTGGGATCACCACGCCAGGCTTTATCGGCGCAGATGTCTCGCACCTCAACCTGCATAAAACATTCTGCATTCCGCACGGCGGCGGCGGCCCAGGTATGGGACCGATTGGCGTCAAATCACATTTGGCACCGTTCGTACCGGGTCACAGCGTAGTGCAGATTGAAGGAATGCTCACCCGTCAGGGCGCAGTTTCTGCGGCGCCGTTCGGTAGCGCATCTATTCTGCCAATCAGCTGGATGTACATCCGTATGATGGGCGCAGAAGGTCTGAAGCAGGCAAGCCAGGTGGCGATCCTTAATGCTAACTACATTGCCAGCCGTCTGAAAGATGCTTATCCGGTACTGTATACCGGTCGCGACGGTCGCGTGGCGCATGAATGTATTCTCGACATTCGCCCACTGAAAGAAGAGACCGGCATCAGCGAACTGGATATTGCCAAGCGTCTGATCGATTACGGTTTCCATGCGCCGACTATGTCATTCCCGGTCGCGGGTACCCTGATGGTTGAACCGACTGAATCTGAAAGCAAAGTGGAACTTGATCGCTTTATCAATGCGATGCTGGCAATCCGCGCTGAAATCGATCGCGTGAAAGCCGGTGAATGGTTACTGGAAGATAACCCGCTGGTTAACTCGCCGCACACGCAAAACGAGCTTGTCGCGGAGTGGAATCACGGTTATAGCCGCGAAATCGCCGTCTTCCCGGCTGGTGTGGCGAACAAATACTGGCCGACCGTGAAACGCCTTGATGATGTTTACGGTGACCGTAACCTGTTCTGCTCCTGCGTGCCGATGAGCGAATATCAGTAACTTTTCCGCGCAGTAAAGCTTTTGTAGGCCGGGTAAGGCGAAGTCGCCTCCCGGCTTTTTCATATCTGGAGGTATCCATGGGAATCGCACTGGTTACTGGCGGCAGTCGCGGCATCGGGCGGGCAACTGCGCTGCAGTTAGCGCAAGAGGGTTACACGGTTGCGGTTAACTTTCATCACAATATCCGTGCGGCAACGGAGGTGGTGAATACCATTGTCGCTGCCGGGGGAAAGGCGTTTGCTCTACGGGCTGATATCAGCGATGAAAGCCAGGTTGTGGCAATGTTTGAATCTATTGACCGCGAAGGTGAACCACTGACTGCGTTAGTGAATAATGCCGGGATTTTGTTTGAACAGAGCACGGTGGAAAGCCTAACCGCTGAAAGAATTAACCGCGTGCTGGCGACCAATGTTACCGGCTATTTTTTGTGTTGTCGGGAAGCGGTAAAGCGCATGTCGTTCAAACACGGAGGGCCAGGCGGGGCGATTGTGAATGTCTCTTCGGCGGCATCGCGGCTTGGTGCGCCATTCGAATATGTTGATTACGCGGCCTCAAAAGGCGCTGTGGACACGCTCACCATCGGCCTTGCACTGGAGGTTGCGGCGCAAGGGATCCGCGTAAACTGCGTGCGACCTGGTCTTATCTACACTGAAATGCACGCTTCTGGCGGCGAGCCGGGAAGGGTCGATCGCGTGAAATCGATGTTGCCTATGCAGCGCGGAGGACAACCGGAGGAGGTCGCGCAGGCGATTACCTGGCTGCTGAGCGAGAAGGCGTCGTACGTAACGGGCAGTTTTCTGGAACTGGCTGGCGGGAAGTAGGATTTAATCGCCGGATGGCGCTATGCTTATCCGGCCTACGGGAATTTAATCTGTAGGCTGGATAAGGCGTATACGCCGCCATCCGGCAAAAAATCAAAGTTTCTCGCCGTTGCTGGCAATCACCTCTTTGTACCAGTTAAAACTTTTCTTGCGTGAACGCGACATATCGCCGGTGCCGTCGTCGTGTTTGTTCACGTAGATAAAGCCGTAACGTTTGCTGTACTGACCGGTGGTGAACGAGACACAGTCGATGCAGCCCCACGGCGTGTAGCCCATCAGGTCTACGCCATCATAGGTTACCGCTTTCATCATCTCTTCAACGTGGGCGCGCAAATAGTCGATGCGATAGTCGTCGTTGATGCTGCCGTCTTCTTCCACTTTGTCGTAGGCACCAAATCCGTTTTCTACGATAAATAGCGGTTTCTGATAGCGCTCATACAGTTCACATAAGGCGTAACGCAGACCGACCGGATCAATCTGCCAGCCCCAGTCGGACGCTTTTACGTGCGGGTTCGGTACGCTGCCCTCAAAACCAGAAATGGCATCGCCGCTGCCGCCTTCCGCTTTTACCGCGTTGGTCATGTAGTAACTGAATCCGAGATAGTCACAGGTGCCTTCACGCAGGATTTGCTCATCTCCGGCTTCCATTCGGATGTTGAATTCGCGGCGTTCCCACTCGTTCAGTACATATGATGGATAGTAGCCGCGCAGTTGAACGTCGGTGAAAACGTAGCGCTCACGCATCGATTCCTGCGCGAACATCACATCTTCAGGCTTACAGGAGAACGGGTACAGTGGCACCATCGCCAGCATGCAGCCGACTTTCATTTCCGGGTTGATGCGGCGTGCGGCTTTCACTGCCAGAGCGCTGGCCACGAACTGGTGATGCAGCACCTGGTACATGGTTTCTTCCGGGTTTTCATGCTCGGTATACACCACGCCGGAGCAGCAATAACCAAACAGCGGTGCGCGCCAGTTGCGCTGGTTATTGATCTCGTTAAAGGTCATCCAGTATTTGACCTTGTGTTTGTAGCGCTCAAAAACGACTTCAGCAAATCGGACAAAGAAATCGACGACTTTACGATTGGTCCAGCTACCGTACTGTTGAACAAGGTACAGCGGCATTTCAAAGTGGGAAAGGGTGATGACCGGTTCGATGTTGTACTTCAGCAGTTCATCGAACATGTCGTCGTAGAACTTTAGCCCTTCTTCATTCGGCTGGCTTTCATCCCCTTTGGGGAAGATACGGGTCCAGGCGATTGAGGTGCGGAAGCATTTGAAGCCCATCTCAGCAAACAGCTTGATGTCTTCTTTGTAATGACCGTAAAAATCGACAGCTTCGTGGTTGGGGTAGTACTTACCGGGTTCAACTTCCTGAGTGATTTCTCGCGGAACGCCGTGTGCCCCTCCGGTCAGTACGTCGCAAATGCTGGGGCCTTTGCCACCTTTGTTCCAGCCGCCTTCAACCTGGTGCGCCGCAACCGCGCCACCCCATAAAAAATCTTTTGGTAAGGTAAGTTTTTTCATCTGCGCTCAGTCTCAAATTAATACAATCTGATTTTGAGTCTAACAAAGGAAAGATAAATGTCACGATATAACAAAATAGCGCTAATGTGATTTGTTACATCCAAAAAACAGATTGTTTTTTTACGCTATTCTTTTCGCCAACTTGCGGCCGAGTGACTCCAGAATATAAATAACAGGGATCTGTGTGGTTATATCGTATACTCCGGCAATGCGCGTCTGTGGAACGTGCCAGGAGAGATTAAAGTCAGCCAATTTGGCCAGCCGCGAATGTTCATGACTGGTGACAGACAGGACCTTACAGTTATGCAGGCTGAACTGGCTGGCAAAGCGCAGGATCTCTTCTGTTTCACCGGAAACAGAAAGCACGATCGCCAGCGCGTTTCTGGCCATGTCATTCGTTACCGGGAAATAAGGATCATCAATGTGATTACTGAATTTTCCAACGTTTGAGAAAAAACGTGCGCCATATTTGGCTAAGGCTCCGGATGTTCCCGCTCCGACGAATATAATACGTTCGGAAGATAATATAATATCAACAGCCTGATCGAGCAGATTATCGAACTCATCGTTATTAACGCCTTTAAAGAAGCTGATAATTTCGCTGGCACCGAAATTAGCCTGTTGCGGTTCATTCTGCTCTAAATATAATTTGAAGCGCACGCGAAATTCTGAGTAACCTTCACACTTAAGCTTGCGGCAAAAGCGCAGTACGGTTGTAGTGGAAACACCCACGGCATCGGCCAGTTCGCGAATGGTCATGTACATGACTTTGTCACGGTTTTTGATGACATAGTTGTAGACCAGCATCTCAAGATTGTTGAGACTGGCGATGGCAGCGTGGGAGAACATACTCACAATGGCAAAACTCACTCATCAGACTTCATCTACAGGGAATAATAACATGCAGCCAAATGACATCACTTTTTTTCAGCGTTTCCAGGATGACATTCTGGCCGGACGCAAGACCATCACTATTCGTGACGAGTCCGAATCACACTTCAAAGCCGGGGACATTTTACGGGTTGGGCGCTTCGAAGATGACGGTTACTTCTGCACGATTGAGGTTGTAGGCGCCTCAACCGTCACGCTGGATACGCTGACGGATAAACATGCCCAGCAGGAAAACATGACGCTTGAAGAACTTAAACATGTCATTGCCGAGATTTATCCGGATCAGACGCAATTTTATGTGATTGATTTTAAATGCCTTTGATTTTAATGGTACGCATGTTAGCTGAAATTTAAAATCTAACACTATGATTTTTAATGATAAACATTTATCTGGTAATTATTTTAGCTAACAGGTGTTCACTGGAACCATTCTCAGTTACGCTAGAGGAGCAATCACGATAGGGTTCGTTTCTCGGGAGTAAGTTATGGTTCAGAAGCCATTAATCGCGCAGGGATATTCGCTGGCAGAGGAAATAGCCAACAGCATCAGTCACGGTATCGGGCTGGTGTTTGGGATTGTCGGACTGGTGTTATTGCTGGTCCAGGCAGTGGATACCAACGCCAGCGCTATGGCGATTACCAGCTATAGCCTGTACGGCGGCAGCATGATCCTGCTGTTCCTCGCCTCAACTTTGTATCACGCGATCCCCCATCAGAGAGCGAAAGTCTGGCTGAAAAAATTCGACCACTGTGCGATTTATCTGCTGATTGCCGGGACTTACACGCCATTTCTGCTGGTGGGGCTTGATTCGCCGCTGGCACATGGGCTGATGATTGTTATCTGGAGCCTGGCGCTGATCGGTATTTTATTCAAACTAACCATTGCGCACCGGTTTAAGGTTCTGTCACTGGTGACCTACCTGACAATGGGCTGGCTTTCGCTGATTGTGGTGTATCAACTGGCGGTTAAGTTGGCGGCGGGAGGCGTGACGTTGTTGGCTGTTGGTGGTGTGGTGTATTCGCTGGGCGTAATTTTCTACGTCTGTAAGCGTATTCCTTACAACCATGCGATCTGGCACGGCTTTGTGCTGGGCGGCAGCGTTTGCCATTTCCTGGCGATCTATCTGTACGTGGGGCAACACGCATAGATTCAGTGCAACCCCGGGGGCGGCGTAAACGCCTCGCCCGGACTGTATTTTATAGGCCGGACAAGCCAACGCCGCAATCCGGTAGCCTGTGCCGAATTGCCTGATGGCGCTGCGCTTATCAGGCCTACCAATTACTCTTCGTCTAACGAATATGGCAGCGGTACGATATGCAGCGTTTTCGCGTCTTCACGAACGCGGAACACGCTGTCGGCCTCCATGTCGTTATTCATCACAACCTGCACCAGTACCTGACCATCAGCCAGTTGTACTGCGGCGAGTACGGTGCCGGTACGGCGCCAGTTCTCGCCCATTTTCAGCTCCAGGTCTTCACCCGCTTCCGGTACTCGACCGGCGGCACCCGCCAAAGTCCACATGGCGCGTTTGTTGGCTCCGCGGAATTTTGCACGAGCCACCATTTCCTGACCGGTGTAGCAGCCTTTTTTAAAGCTGATCCCGCCCAGAGCCTGCAGATTGGTAGCCTGTGGAATAAACTGTGCACTGTTGGCTGTATCAATAACGGGGATACCCGCTTCGATATCCAGCGCCAGCCACTGCTGGCTGTTATTTAACTCAGCTTCGCCACGCAGCTTTTCAACCAAGGTTTCTGCTGTGGTGGCATTAACGATCAGCAGAAAACGTTCGGCAGGGTGTTCGAACCACAATACCGTGGAGGCACCTTCGGTAATGACCTGCTTATCACTGTTCGGCAATTCGCTAAAGAGATTGGCCAGCGCTGCACGTGCCTGGAATCCCGCTACGCCCAGCAGTACTCGTTCATCGTCCGGGGCAATCACCACCTTCGAGAAGACCGCATATTTTTTCAGCTCGCTGAGCTGCGCATCACGCAGGCTACGGCGCTCAAGCCATGCAAAACCGTCACCCTGGCGGAACAGACGCAGGTTGCTCCACATTTTACCTTTGGCGTCACAATGTGCAGCCAACAGGTGCTGATGCTCGGTCATCTGGCTGACATCCGCCGTGACCTGACCCTGAATATACTTCTCACTGTCGACACCGGTGATGGTGGCGAGCGCCCAGTCATCGAGCGTCATTAGCGTCAGAGGCAAACGCGTTGACGCGAAAGGCTGGCGAGGAGGAAAAGATGTAAAAGCCATAATAATGTCCTGATTTGCTTAACGCAGTGATAATGACTAATGGTAAAAGAGCTATGGCCCATTGCAAGCGGTTTAAACAGGCTATTTGTGCCATATGTTGCGCTTTGCGAGGAGACATCCAAAAATGGTGAATCCTTTGGCTTAATAAGGTTTTATTTAGCGAGCGAGCTTCAGTTTACTGATATTCCCGTAAAAAGAGCGGGAAAAACACGTTACAATAGCGGGATACTTCGTTTTCGCGAGACAGGGAGAAGAACATGGATATTAACAACAAAGCACGTATTCATTGGGCATGCCGCCGCGGTATGCGCGAGCTGGACATCTCGATCATGCCGTTTTTCGAACATGAATATGACAGCTTAAGTGACGAAGAAAAACGTATCTTTATCCGTCTGCTAGAATGTGATGATCCAGATTTATTTAACTGGTTGATGAATCATGGGAAACCAGCTGATGAGCAGCTGGAACAGATGGTGCGACTTATCCAGACACGGAATCGGGAACGTGGTCCAGTGGCAATCTGATTTACGCGTATCATGGCGCGCGCAGTGGCTTTCACTGCTAATTCATGGGCTGGTCGCGGTATTTATTTTATTGATGCCCTGGCCATTGAGCTACACCCCATTATGGCTGGTTTTGCTCTCTCTGGTGGTGTTCGATAGCGTTCGCAGTCAGCGTCGAATCAACGCCTGTCAGGGTGAGATTCGGCTGTTGATGGATGGCCGTCTGCGCTGGCAAGGGCAAGAGTGGTCTATCGTTAGCGCCCCCTGGATGGTTAAAACAGGCATGATGCTGCGTTTGCGATCTGATGCCGGAAAACGTCAACATTTGTGGCTGGCAGCAGACAGTATGGATGATGCAGAGTGGCGGGATTTACGGCGGTTGATGCTGCAAAAGGCGAAGCAAGGGTAACGCATGACACATGCCTGATGGCGCGCAGCTTGAAGGCCTACAGTTAGGTGCGTCATGCTGGCCGGATAAGGCATTTACGCCGTCATCCGGCAAATCGGTTATCAGGACCAGTGCTCGGCCATTTCCCCAAGAATTTGCTCGCACCAGGCCTGAATGCGTTCATCGCTGAGATCGTACTGGTTCGTCTCATCCAGCGCCAGGCCAACAAACAGTTGTCCATCAGCAATGACGGGTTTATCGCTGGTGAATTCGTAGCCTTCTGTGGGCCAGTAGCCGACAAACTTTACACCTTTGGTGATCAGTTTATCGTGCAGCATACCCAACGCATCCAGGAACCATTCGCCGTATCCCAACTGATCGCCCATACCGTAAAGCGCGACAATCTTGCCTTCCAGGTTGAGGTCGTCCAGTTGCTCCCAGATCGCTTCCCAGTCCTCCTGAATTTCACCGAAATCCCAGGTTGGAATGCCCAAAATGAGCACGTCATATTGCTCCATTAGGGTCGGGGAATCGTCTTTGAGGTTGTGCAGTGTCACCAGTTCGGGACCCAGGATATCGCGGATTTTTTCTGCTGCCATTTCGGTGTAGCAGGTGCTGGAACCGTAAAAAAGACCCATGTTCATGACGTAAACATCTCAATTCTGCTGTAGCGTTGCGGGTAGTGTAACAGAATCGCCGCATTCTCGGCACAATGAGGCATAATGCATCAAAAATGAGAGTGGAATAAGGGGCGCGAGTGGAACAGGATCTGGCGCGCATCGAGCAGTTTCTTGATGCCCTGTGGCTGGAACGAAATCTGGCGGAAAATACATTAAGTGCGTATCGTCGCGATCTGACCATGCTTGTGGAATGGTTACATCACCGCGGCGCTTCGCTTGCGACCGCGCAAAGTGATGATCTGCAAGCCTTGCTGGCTGAGCGGATGGATGGAGGGTATAAAGCCACCAGTTCCGCACGTTTGCTCAGTGCGACGCGACGTTTTTTTCAGCATCTGTACCGCGAAAAATATCGTGAAGATGACCCCAGCGCCTCGCTTGCATCACCTAAACTTCCGCAGCGCCTGCCTAAAGATCTCAGCGAAGCACAGGTTGAGCGGCTGCTACAAGCGCCGCTTGTTGAGCAACCGCTGGAGCTACGCGACAAAGCCATGCTGGAAGTGCTGTATGCAACAGGCCTGCGCGTGTCTGAACTGGTAGGACTGACGATGAGTGACGTCAGCCTGCGTCAGGGTGTGGTACGGGTGATCGGTAAAGGTAACAAAGAGCGCCTTGTCCCGTTGGGTGAGGAGGCTGTGTACTGGCTGGAAACATACCTGGAGCATGGGCGTCCATGGTTGCTCAACGGCGTATCGATTGATGTGCTGTTTCCTAGTCAGCGGGCGCAACAGATGACCCGTCAGACCTTCTGGCATCGTATCAAACACTATGCTGTGTTGGCGGGAATCGACAGCGAAAAGCTGTCACCGCACGTCCTGCGGCACGCGTTTGCCACGCATCTGCTTAACCATGGCGCAGACCTGCGCGTGGTGCAGATGCTACTGGGGCATAGCGATCTCTCGACAACGCAAATTTATACTCATGTCGCAACGGAGCGCTTGCGGCAACTACATCAACAGCATCACCCGCGAGCGTGAGTGCTGACAGGATAGGATAGGCTATGAAAAAACGTTTTATGATGTTCACCCTGCTGGCGACGGCGTTTTCCGGCATGGTACATGCAGACGACGCGGCAATTCGTCAGTCATTAGCAAAGCTGGGTGTGCAGAGCACCGAGATTCAACCTGCTCCGGTTGCGGGTATGAAAACTGTACTGACCAATAGCGGCGTGCTGTACGTTACCGAAGACGGTAAACATATTATTCAGGGACCGATGTACGACGTGAGCGGCGCAAGTCCGGTGAATGTCACCAACCAACTGCTGATGAAACATCTGAACGCGCTGGAAAAAGAGATGATCATCTACAAAGCGCCGCAGGAAAAACACGTCATTACCGTTTTCACCGACATCACTTGTGGTTACTGCCACAAGCTGCATGAAGAGATGAAAGATTACAATGCGTTGGGGATCACCGTACGTTATCTGGCCTTCCCACGTCAGGGGCTGGACAGTCAGGCTGAGCAGGACATGAAGTCTATCTGGTGTGCTAAGGACAAAAACAAAGCCTTTGACGACGCGATGACTGGCAAGGGCGTGAAAGCGGCGACCTGTGATGTGGATATCGCTAACCACTATGCGCTGGGCGTACAGTTTGGCGTCAGCGGTACACCGGCGATTGTGCTGAGCAATGGTTATGTCGTACCTGGTTATCAGGGCCCGAAAGAGATGAAAGAATTCCTCGACGCACATGCAAAACAGACCAGCGGTAAATAATTCGCGTGAAACAACAGATACAACTTCGTCGGCGTGAGGCCGACGAGACAGCCGAGTTACCTGCCGACTTGCCGCCACTGCTGCGCCGTTTATACGCCAGTCGCGGCGTGCGCAGCGCGCAGGAACTTGAGCGTAGCGTGAAAGGAATGCTGCCGTGGCAGCATTTAAACGGTGTCGAAAAGGCGGTTGAGATCCTCTACAACGCCTTTCGTGCGGGAACTCGCATCATCGTTGTCGGCGATTTCGATGCCGATGGCGCGACCAGCACGGCGCTAAGCATCCTGGCGATGCGCGCGTTGGGCTGCAGTAACGTTGACTACCTGGTGCCAAATCGTTTTGAGGACGGTTATGGTTTAAGCCCGGAAGTCGTTGATCAGGCCCATGCCCGTGGTGCTCAGCTGATTGTTACCGTAGACAACGGCATCTCGTCTCACATGGGTGTCGAACATGCCAGAACGTTGGGGATCCCGGTCGTTGTAACCGATCACCACCTGCCAGGGGATACGCTGCCGGGCGCAGAGGCGATCATCAATCCTAACCTGCACGACTGTGAGTTCCCGTCGAAATCGCTGGCAGGCGTTGGTGTAGCTTTCTATCTGATGCTGGCGCTGCGCACTTTCCTGCGTGACAAAGGCTGGTTTGATGAGCGAGGCATTGCACCGCCGAACCTGGCTGATTTGCTCGATCTGGTTGCGCTTGGCACGGTGGCGGACGTGGTCCCGCTGGATGCCAATAACCGCATTCTGACGTGGCAAGGCTTAAGCCGTATCCGCGCCGGAAAATGCCGCCCAGGTATTAAAGCGCTGCTGGAGATTTCCAATCGCGACCCCCTAAAGCTGGCAGCCAGTGATTTAGGTTTTGCCCTCGGGCCACGGCTGAATGCGGCAGGGCGTCTGGACGATATGTCCGTTGGCGTAGCGCTGTTGTTGTGCGACAACATTGGTGAAGCGCGCGTGCTGGCCAATGAGCTGGACGCACTCAACCAGACGCGCAAAGAAATTGAGCAGGGTATGCAGGCAGAAGCGCTGACCCTGTGTGAAAAGCTGGAACGCAGTAGCGATACGCTACCTGGCGGTCTGGCTATGTATCATCCCGAGTGGCATCAGGGCGTAGTGGGGATTCTGGCATCGCGTATTAAAGAGCGATTCCATCGCCCGGTGATAGCGTTTGCCCCGGCAGGTGACGGTACCCTCAAAGGATCCGGGCGTTCGATTCAGGGGCTGCACATGCGCGATGCGCTGGAGCGCCTGGACACCCTTTATCCGGGCATGATCCTCAAGTTTGGCGGTCACGCCATGGCGGCGGGCTTATCGCTTGAAGAGGCGCAGTTTGAGCGTTTCCAGCAGTGTTTTGGCGAACTGGTAACCGAGTGGTTGGATCCCGCCTTACTGCAAGGTGAAGTGGTGTCGGATGGCCCACTGAACGCGTCGGAGATGACCATGGAGGTCGCACAAATGCTGCGCGATGCCGGACCGTGGGGACAAATGTTCCCGGAACCGCTGTTTGACGGGCATTTCCGTTTGCTCCAGCAGCGTCTGGTCGGTGAGCGTCATCTGAAGGTAATGGTCGAGCCCGTAGGCGGTGGTCCACTTCTGGACGGTATTGCGTTTAATGTCGATACCACCTGCTGGCCGGACAACGGCGTGCGCGAAGTTCAGCTTGCCTACAAACTGGATATTAATGAGTTTCGCGGCAACCGTAGTTTGCAGATTATAATCGACAATATCTGGCCACTTTAGCGTCACTAATCGCTATAAAAAAGGGCGTGGATTAGTTACAATCCCGCTCTTATCACCGCATTTTGACTAGTCCAATAAAAGAAATCAGACAATGTTTGAAATTAATCCGGTAAATAACCGCATTCAGGACCTCACGGAGCGCTCTGACGTTCTTAGGGGGTATCTTTGACTATGATGCCAAGAAAGAGCGTCTGGAAGAAGTAAACGCCGAGCTGGAACAGCCGGACGTATGGAACGAACCCGAACGCGCGCAGGCGCTGGGTAAAGAGCGTTCTTCTCTTGAGGCCATCGTTGATACGCTCGATCAGATGAGCCAGGGCCTGGAAGATGTCTCCGGCCTGCTGGAGCTGGCTGTAGAAGCCGACGACGAAGAAACCTTTAACGAAGCCGTAGCAGAACTCGATACGCTGGAAGATAAGCTGGCCCAGCTGGAATTCCGTCGTATGTTCTCCGGTGAATATGACAGCGCAGATTGCTATCTCGATATTCAGGCAGGTTCTGGCGGTACGGAAGCGCAGGACTGGGCAAGCATGCTGATGCGCATGTATCTGCGTTGGGCTGAAGCGCGCGGCTTCAAGACTGAAATTATTGAAGAGTCTGAAGGTGAAGTGGCGGGTATTAAATCCGTGACCATCAGAATTGCTGGCGAATATGCGTACGGTTGGCTGCGTACTGAAACCGGCGTACACCGTCTGGTTCGTAAGAGTCCGTTCGACTCCGGCGGACGTCGCCATACGTCGTTCAGCTCTGCGTTTGTTTATCCAGAAGTTGACGATGATATTGATATCGATATCAACCCGGCGGATCTGCGTATTGACGTTTACCGTGCCTCCGGTGCAGGTGGTCAGCACGTTAACCGTACGGAATCTGCGGTGCGTATTACCCACATCCCGACCGGGATTGTGACGCAGTGTCAGAACGACCGTTCACAGCACAAGAACAAAGACCAGGCCATGAAGCAGATGAAAGCGAAGCTTTATGAACTGGAAATGCAGAAGAAGAATGCCGAGAAACAGGCGATGGAAGACAATAAGTCAGATATCGGCTGGGGTAGCCAGATTCGTTCTTATGTCCTTGATGACTCCCGCATCAAAGATCTGCGTACCGGGGTTGAAACCCGTAACACGCAGGCGGTGCTGGATGGCAGCCTGGATCAATTTATCGAAGCAAGTTTGAAAGCAGGGTTATGAGGAACCAACATGTCTGAACAACACGTACAGGGCGCTGACGCGGTAGCCGACCTTAACAATGAACTGAAAACGCGCCGTGAGAAGCTGGCGAGCCTGCGTGAGCAGGGGATCCCGTTCCCGAACGATTTCCGTCGCGATCATACCTCAGACCAACTGCATGCTGACTTCGACGCAAAAGAAAACGAAGAGCTGGAAGCGCTGAACATTGAGGTATCCGTTGCTGGCCGTATGATGACCCGTCGTATTATGGGTAAAGCATCATTCGTTACGCTGCAGGACGTTGGCGGCCGCATTCAGCTGTACGTTGCTCGCGATGACCTGCCGGAAGGCGTCTACAACGAGCAGTTCAAAAAATGGGATCTGGGCGATATCCTCGGCGCGAAAGGTAAGTTGTTCAAGACCAAGACCGGTGAGTTGTCTATTCACTGCACCGAACTGCGTCTGCTGACCAAAGCGCTGCGCCCGCTGCCGGACAAATTCCACGGTCTGCAGGATCAGGAAGCGCGCTATCGTCAACGTTACCTGGATCTCATCTCTAACGATGAATCCCGTAATACCTTTAAAGTGCGTTCACAGATTATGGCTGGCATCCGTCAGTTCATGGTTGCTCGTGGCTTTATGGAAGTAGAAACCCCGATGATGCAGGTGATCCCTGGCGGTGCGGCAGCGCGTCCGTTTATCACCCATCATAACGCGTTGGATCTGGACATGTACCTGCGTATCGCGCCGGAACTGTACCTCAAGCGTCTGGTGGTTGGCGGCTTCGAACGCGTATTCGAAATTAACCGTAACTTCCGTAACGAAGGCATCTCTGTTCGCCATAATCCAGAGTTCACCATGATGGAACTCTACATGGCTTATGCGGACTACAAAGATCTGATCGAACTGACCGAATCGCTGTTCCGTACGCTGGCGCAGAACGTTCTGGGAACGACTGAAGTGCCTTATGGTGAAGAAGTCTTCGACTTCGGTAAGCCGTTCGAAAAACTGACCATGCGCGAAGCGATTCAGAAATACCGTCCAGAAACCAACATGGCCGATCTGGATAACTTCGACTCTGCAAAAGCGATTGCTGAATCTATCGGCATCAAAGTTGAGAAGAGCTGGGGTCTGGGCCGTATCGTGACCGAGATCTTTGAAGAAGTTGCGGAAGCGCACCTGATTCAACCGACCTTCATTACCGAGTACCCGGCAGAAGTTTCTCCGCTGGCGCGTCGTAATGATGAAAACCCGGAAATCACTGACCGCTTCGAATTCTTCATCGGCGGACGTGAAATCGGTAACGGTTTCAGCGAGCTGAACGATGCGGAAGATCAGGCGCAGCGTTTCCAGGATCAGGTTAACGCTAAAGATGCGGGCGATGACGAAGCAATGTTCTATGACGAAGACTACGTTACGGCTCTGGAACACGGTCTGCCGCCGACTGCGGGTCTGGGCATTGGTATCGACCGTATGGTTATGCTGTTCACCAACAGCCATACCATCCGCGACGTGATCCTGTTCCCGGCGATGCGCCCGGTTAAGTAAGATGTGAAATGCCGGATGGCGGCTGATGCCTTATCCGGCCTACGTGGAGACGATTCGTAGGCCGGATAAAACGCGTTTGCGTTGCCATCCGGCAATCAATTACGGTTAGCAAACTCGCGCAATAATTCTCGTGCTTTATCATTCGATGCCTGCATTACCATCCACGGGCTAAAAGCCCACGGCGTCGCGTCAATCCCGCTTAAGACATCCTCAAGACTGCTCCACTGGCAATCCATCACTTCATCTGGGTTTAGCTGTAGCTCACTGACGATATGTGCGGCATAAACCGGGCACACTTCGTTTTCCACAATTCCACTCGGGTCTGTAGCGCGATAACGAAAGTCAGCATATACGGGGCTGAGCGAGTCGATGTCTGCACCCAGTTCGAAGCGAGCCCGGCGGACAATAGCGTCTTCGTGGGTTTCACCCAGCTGCGGGTGACCACAGACAGAGTTGGTCCAGACGCCAGGCCAGGCTTTTTTGTGCAGCGAGCGGCGGGTGACCAGCAGTTGGCCCTGCTCGTTAAATATCCAGCACGAGAAAGCGGAATGCAGGGGAGTTGTGGCGGTATGCGCCGCATATTTTTCCAGCGTTCCGCAGGGTTGGTCCTGCTCATTCAATAAAATGACATGTTCCTGTCGCATAGCGTCCACCATCAATCTTAAGCACCCATATTATATGCTTAATTAAGTCAGATTGATTAACAGAGGGTGTGAAATGCCAGGACCGACGGTTCGTTGCGCGATATGATTTGGCATCCGGTTTCTGGCTGCTATGATAAAGCGTCTGAAAATGTTGCGAGGTATTGTTTTGAGTGCAGGACGCCTGAAGAAAAATGGCCTGGGTATCGTGATGTTGCTGTGTGTCGGTCTGCTGTTAGCAGGGTGTTCCGGGAGCAAGTCGTCTGATACAGGAAGTTATTCCGGCTCCGTGTATACCGTGAAGCGGGGGGATACGCTATACCGTGTTTCGCGCGCTACCGGGACCAGCGTGAAAGAGATCGCCCGCCTGAATAATATTTCACCACCCTATACCATTGAAGTAGGGCAAAAACTGAAGGTCAGCGGTGGCGCGAAAACCAGTTCTAACTCTGGCAAAACAACCAAGAAATCCTCAACCAAAACGGCAGCGGTCAGACCGTCTTCGTCCGTACCGCAGTCTTCCTGGCCACCAGTAGGGCAACGTTGCTGGCAGTGGCCTGCCAGCGGTAAGGTGATCCTGCCTTATTCAACCGCGGACGGCGGCAATAAGGGCATTGATATCTCGGCTGCGCGCGGTACACCGATTTATGCCGCCGGCGCCGGGAAGGTGGTTTACGTCGGTAATCAGCTGCGGGGCTATGGTAATCTCATCATGATTAAGCACAGTGAGGACTACATCACTGCGTATGCGCATAATGACACCATGCTGGTGAACAACGGTCAAAACGTGAAGGCCGGGCAGAAAATCGCGACGATGGGCAGCTCGGATGCGAATACGGTGCGGCTGCATTTCCAAATCCGCTATCGGGCGACAGCTATCGATCCACTGCGTTATTTGCCGCCGCAGGGCAGTAAGCCAAAATGCTGACGGTGATTTAATCGCCAGTCAGTCGGTTAGTCCCTTGCCAAGAAGAGCGTAAGGTTTATAATCCCTTACGCACTTCGATGCGGGCGTAGTTCAATGGTAGAACGAGAGCTTCCCAAGCTCTATACGAGGGTTCGATTCCCTTCGCCCGCTCCAGCTATTTCCACTCTAAAATATTCTTTAGAATCAATAAGCTAAAAGCGGATGTAACCAGTGTTACCTTTAAAGGTACCCACGGGGCTACTCATTGCTGCTGCGATCTGGTATGTGGTTAGGGAGCATATCAAATAGCTGGCGGTGGTTCCACGTTCTTACCGCGATAGCCCAACAACGAACAAAAAGCCGAGCGCCCGGCATAACTCCTACAGCTTTCAGTGAAGCGCATTTTTGCCGATGCTCCCACATGCCACACGTCGAGATGACGTTGCAGGGAATAAACAGGTTTTATGGTGGTTACGGTACTTGCAAACCATATGCAAGCTCTGCCAGCGTCTCAGCCACGCTCCCGAAAGGGTACACGGCGATCCTGATAAACTTCACTGTCTGACATAACCCCCGATGAAGTCGCTACGCTCCGCACGTTGTCTTACCACCAACGGGCTTTATGGCTTGTATTGTCTGAAATCTTGTAATGAGTTAATTCTCAAGGCTTCTCGATATTTACTAAAGTACCAAAAGGCCACGACTGAAAAGTACTGTATTCAGGCGAGGGGGTGTCCCCCACCCAAAGGAAGCCTTTCCCCCGTGTGCCTTTCGGATCTGGGTGGCTGTGGAACGCTACTACAAACGCTCTGTGTGTTCTGCTGGGGATTCACCTTGCTGGTCTATCAGAATTCACGTACAGACGCTTGTTCAGCTTCTGAGCGAGGTTGTTCGTGCGTGGGTACAGTGCCGTTTGTTATGTGCGGTGCACCTGAGGGGTTATAGGGTGCAGCGTAGTGTAGGGGGTCTATTGGTGACAGCACAGATATGCGGTGCAGCTTCCTGTATCAACCTGCGGCATTCTTCAATTTGTGAAGAGGTTTGCTTCTCTCTCTCTGTATAGTATGGAACTATTTACTTGTTGATTTTAAAGAAGTTTACTCTCTTTTTATTCCGGTAGTTTATAGCGATTATGTGATTGCACTACACCAGTTGTGTTAATAGTTCTCTTTGCCCTTTTCCTGAAAGGCTTCGCGGTATCAATAGCTAGGATTGTTATGGATTTTTATGCGGCTAATCGTAGGTGCTGGTCTGGTATCGACAATCGTTCGTTAAGTGATACTAGAATTAGGTATCATGATTGGCATCATTAAAATAGCCATTGACATTAAGTGATTCCAATACATACGATGATACCGTTAATTGATACCAGTCAAGGGAGCATACACGATGAGAACATTTGCATATTGTCGAGTTTCAACCACCGAGCAGACAACCGAGAATCAATTGCTTGCTATTCATAATGCGGGCTACGAGATACCTGATGCCCGAGTAGTGCAAGAGCAAGTATCCGGTGGTGTGCCTGCTATGCAGCGTGATGGTTTTAAGTCACTGGTAGAGCATAAGCTAGAGAGCGGGGATGTTCTTGTTGTGTTGAAGTTGGATCGCTTAGGCCGTGACAATATCGATGTGCAGCAGACTATTGAAATGCTCATGCAGAAGGGCGTTAAAGTGGTATCACTTGATTTGCCTGTGTCAGACCTATCCAGCTCCGAGGGTAAATTAATGTTACGGATGTTTTCTGCCTTTGCTGAGTTCGAGAAAGACCGTATCCGGGAGCGCACTCAGGAAGGGCTAAGGCGTGCGAAAGCTCAGGGCGTTAAGTTGGGCAGGCCCGAGGCTAAGGACACGACTGTGAGTGTACAGCGATGTAGGGAGGGTGGTCTGAGTCAGTCAGCGGCAGCAAAACAACTAGGTATCGGGATTGCAACGGTTAAACGGCACTGGAATAAACACATCTAAATGGTTTATCCAATTCTGCTGCCTTAACTTAAGCTTCTGTAAGTAATTGAATTTACTATGTGGTAATTAGAACCACACTTGTAAGGGGAAGGAAGCGAGTACCGACTAGGGTTGTAGAAATCCTGTCTTACAAACGATGGTAATTAGAATATCACTCTCTAGGGAAGGAGGCGAAGTCCGCACAAAACGCTTTCACACCCTCCTGTAATTCTCCGTGGCACGTGTGCTCGGGGTAAATCCACTGGTGCAACCTCAGACTTAATCCCAGCACCACACCCCGCACCGTAACCAAAGGAGAAATATGTTTCAGACCGATGATCTGCCAAACCAGTTCGACGACACTCCCACCGATTTAAAAAACACTGACCGCATTATGTGGGGCGCATTCAAGAGGGGTTACGTCCCAACGGCTAACGACCTTCAAGCCCCATCAATGAAGGCGCTGTACGAACGCTACAGGGCGCAGCACGGACGAGATGATTTAAAGGCTGCGATAGCTGAGAAGCTACGCGCAGAGAGCGCTATACGACGTATTGCCATGCAGAACCCCAATCGTATTAGCCTAAACCAATCCCAAGTCACCCACGCAGTAAGAACCTCACTAGACGTTTACTGCACTGGCGAGACTCGACCATCGGTACAAATCGTGCGTGATCTGTTACCCGGAAAGGATGTTAAGCCCGTGATGAATAGACCTCAGCAGCGTAAACGTATGAAGAAAGCCCTCAAAGCCAATGCAAGCCATCCGGCTGTAGTTACCGCACAAAAGCAGGGAAACCCTATTCGTATGGATGCCGATACATTGTCGAGTGGCCTGCTGAGCTTACAGAACGCGGCTATGGTAGTGCGTAAGCTGGATGAGCATGAGAAGCGCCTGGGTGATATGGAGTCCCGCCTGAAAGAGCTGGAGGCATTCAAGGCTAACACCGAGAAGCGCCACGCTATTGAGGACTCAGGACAGACACCAGAGCAACGGGTACTTGAGCTGCGTAAACAGGGTTTAGGCTACAAAGCTATCAGCACTGCTACCGGAACGTCACAGAGCACCGTACGTAACTGGATTAAGGCACACGGTCTGTAATCGGAGGGGTGTCAGATTTGGCACCCTTTGGCACCCCCATAAACCCCAAAAAGTCTTACTTCCTAAAGGAAGTATATAGCTACACCTCTCCCTGTCATGTCATACTCAACAACACTTCTAAGAAGTGTCTCAATAAATCACCGCATATTATACATGGTGAGAACTGCACCATCCCACAAAGTAAATCAAGAAATCTGTTTACCCACACAGGTAAATACTTATCGTAATAACAAAGGAGTCAGAATGAATAATTCAAATAGTTTTAATAGCACCTTCCCAACTGGCAAACACTCACGAGTCGGGACTGGATACCAAAATACTTTCGATGTTAAATCGAAGCGCACTGCATTTAGTCCATCTCAGCGCCAACGTATTCCAGAGTTGGGCAGAGAACTCCGCTCCGCAACTGGAAAGAAACGAGAGCGGTTAATGGCTGAGTTCGATGAGATGCTTGATTCGGTTAATCCAACACCCGCAGATATCAGGATGATCACTCAGTACGCTAAAACGGGTAGCAGCACAGCAGATGAATTATCAACTGATGACGCAGGAAAACTACAAGAAATTAGCCGATACCTCCCCAACGAATAGTATTAAGTTTGAAGTGTAAATTTATAATGTGTACACCAGACCTTTACCAAACCGATTTAAACAAGAAGTGATTTAGACGTAATCTATAAATAAATAGTGCAGATACAGACCCGCTTAATTTCTCGGGTGATGCTGCACGTCTAAATATTACCTATTCCATAAGGAAACCAATAATGATTAATTCAGTTAACAAAGCAGTAAATACATCCGTAAACACATCTGTTAACACTCCAGCCGGTACCGTAGTACTACCGTCTCCTTATGCTGAGAAGCCCTCAGAAACGGCCTCTGTGCCATTCTCAGAGGCGCTTTGTACCAGCAGTACCTTAGCCCTTTTCCAGCGAATCCAAGCCGCACAGCAGCACGCAGAGCTTCCAGCGATCCAGCCTGAGCCAGCTTTCCCAGAGGGTGTCAGTTCGTGGATGATCGAAAACTCGAGTAGCGTTGTGCAACCGTTGAAATCGGCATTGATTAACGCACGTATCCAGACTGAGGCCGATATTCTTTATCTGGTTCAGGCGGTACATACCGCTCTGGTTAATCAGGCGAACCGATATCGCAGCGCAACCCTTACGCAGCGTGCAGCAGCAAAAGCACAGGCTAATTCCGATGCTGTAGGCGAAGAACTGAAACGGGCTTTACTGGCATTTATGCAACGCGAGCAGTTACAGAAACAGTTCTCTCCAGATGAGATGGCAGCGCTCACCGAGCATGTCCAGAAGGGCAACTACAAGTTTGCCCAGAATCTAGCAGGACAAGACGTGCGTTTCCTTGCTGATTCTCCTGATTGGCAAACCAAGGCTGATGCATTAGCTAGTATCCCAAATGCGTCAGCGGTAACGGTGTCTATCCTCCCAACTGAAACAATCGGCAATCAAGTGGCAGTTATTCCTTCTGGAAACGGTTGGACGCTGAACGTGTGGGCAAACGGCTGGCACCCGGTGCAGTGTTCAGATGGTGCAAAGGCTACCGCTATTCAGGAGCGTAAGCACAAGCTAGAGTTCGACAAAGCGTTACAACGTTCCCGCCCCGTTATTACCGGCATGTTCCCCGACCTAATTCAACAAGCGGTAGAGGCTGAGCAGCATGTACCAGCAGATTAACGGAGCGAATAAGCCAAACGCTAAACAGAACGGTAGGGGCTGCGCGGCCCCTGCACCACTCCAAAACGGGCAGCACCCAACGAACCGAGAGTTGCAGTTAATGCGACTTGGCTATCCCGAGTACCAACAACGGCTCAGCAGCATTCAGCAGCATAACCCCGCTCGATACAACGCCATTATGGATAAGCAGAAACTCTTCACTAGTGGTGACTTCCGGTGTGTGAAATGTGGCGGTGTCGAGCAGTACACCCGGAATCTGGCTTGCCGTGGTTGCTGTATTAAACGTAGCAAGGCGGTGTTTGTTCTTCTCGAATCGCCTTACATCCTGAATCCCGAGTACCGGTATATCCCCGATGAGGTGGCCTCAGAGCGGTATCAGGAGCGCGTGCAGGCGAAGCAGTACCTCGATTGGTTCAGGGGCGAGTTAATGCTGGTGCGTGTCCAGTGCGGTCAGTGGCTGCTAGAGCGTGGCGTGCTGTTTCAGCCGGGCAAGGGTGGACGTTCTCAGGGAGTGCAGTATCTCCAGCCTAACCAGAAACGACACGCTGAGTTTATGAACAATCCCGAGTATCGGGAAATCTTGAATTATATCGAAAACACTATAGGAGAAAGGCCATGAACGGTGATCTTGGTTGTTCATTACAAGAAGCTATTGCCCTTAACCGCATTTTAAAGCTGTGTAGCGATGCACCGTCGGGGCTGGCGTGGCGAGCACGCTCTGGGAAAGGCAAAGCGAATAAGCGGGAAGGCGACCCAGCAGGCGGTTTAAATAGAACGGGTGGGCGGGATTATCGAGTCATGGTGAACGGGAGGCGGTGGACTGCTCCCGCCGCCGTTCGGATTCTGCTGAGTCTGGAATCTGTCCAGCGAATCAAAAAGGAGGTTTGATGCTGTACACAAAACAAAAGGCGCTGCCTACGCAGGTACCAGCGCTTCACGAGTCGCTTTGCTTAGCCAATGATTCTCCATCCGGTATTCGTTATCGCGTGTCCAGTTCGCTTGGTGTTCACGTCCCGACTTGTGTTGCGGGATTACCCACAGTGATATCGTCATGGCCTCCTGATGTGGCTGAGACGTTCAGAGGCCAGCACTTGCACCCGTTAGATTATGAAGTGTCAGTACAAACAGGCTGGGATATTCAAGAAATAGGCGAGGGCTTGTGGGACGTTAATCCCTTGCTAGAAACATTCCCTGCTGCTGAGGTTCGCGCTGCTTTGAAGCACTTGGAGCTTGAGCGTGAGATTCAGTTGCTAACGCGAATTGTTGAGACTGATAAAGAGCAAGTGCAGAAAAAAGACGTTAAAAAAGTATCTAGGTTCAATGGTCGGAGCGCCGATTAAGGGGCTACATATCGCCGCAACGTATTTTAACTTCAAAAATAATATACTCCATTGATTTAAAATTCAATCAAACTTGTACCGGTATATCGTCTTATACGTTGGTAATAGCAATCGTGCCTCTAACTCAAATCATCAGTTGGTATAATGTGGTACGATACTGCTGTCACCAATACCCCCCCCTATACTATTACCGTGCTGTTAAGTCTCAATCAAAAAAATTTAACCTTGCTCTGCTTCTTGTACATGTTAATCGTTCATGAAAGTAATGCTCCATAATATGGGTGTTCAGTGTTTTTAAATTTATGAGCGGTTAACATGGTTTTAGATTGCAGGGTGTTCCTCATAGGTTTACTGATATTGATTTCTATTGTTGGTTTGTTTTTTGTTGCTCAATATAAACTCAATGTGTTTTAAGGAGTGTCTTATTATAAGTAATGATAAGGGGAATGATATTATAGTTAATTGCTTCGCAGTCGATACAGAATCTCCGAGCGGTTTAACTTGGAAGCGTGCCCTATCCCAGAGAGTTAAAATCGGTGCTTGTGCTGGGACTCTCGGTAAAGATGGTTATTGGTCTGTTCAATTAAAAGGAAAGAAGTACGCTGTACATCGTATTATCTGGTCTGTTATCAACGGTACTATTCCTGCTGGGCATTGTATCGACCATATAGACGGGGATAGAGGTAATAACAATATCCTGAATCTGCGATTAGCTACCAGAGCGCAGAACAACCAGAATGCACGTAAATGTATTACAGGTAATAATCTACCCAAGGGAATTAGTGTTAATAAAACAAATGGGGTTTATTGTGCTCAAGTCCAAGGTAATGGGAAACGGTGGCGTAAGCATGGGAAGAACCTTGAGCAACTCACCCATGAGGTTCAATTAGCCCGTACAATCTCACACGGGCAATTCGCATGTCATGGATAGATTTATTTATTATCTTCTAGGGCGGGGCAGCGGGGCGTTGTTAAGTCACTGCACCGCCCAATATTTCGACCGTAAATAATAAACTCCCTCGGCTTGGTTGGGTAGTATTTATCGAATAAAGTTATCGTTTCATTTAGTAACTGATTGCAAGAGTCAGGGGAGGCGGTGACGAGATGCCCGTTGACTTCTAATAAGCAACCGAGACTATAGTACCAGCCGTTAAAGCGTTTAATATTAACCTCACGTAAAGAAATATTATCAGTGCCGCTTCCAATATAATATGATGCTTCATCATTCATTGGAGCGCGAGAGAATACAAATAGAATGCTTACTACAAAGCCCAGTGCGATAAGTTGGGCTACTATTGAGATAGCCCGCCCTTTAATTATGAATACCTTGAGCATACTAGCCCCTTGCTGAATGGGATTGTTATAATACAGGTACAGTTGTGCCGTTATGTTCCGTAATCTAGGGAAGGTGCGAACAAGTTCCTGATATGAGATCATCATATTCATCCGGAGCGCATCCCAGAGGGACATCATGAGCCA
>NZ_JAOWGW010000057.1:0-46189 GCF_030332945.1 Citrobacter sp. Cpo037 | reverse complement strand
CGCTATCCAGGGATAATCGGGCAAACAGGCGCATGGAGGCGATTTCGTACAGGGCATCTTCCATGGCACCGTCGCTCAGGTTGTACCAATGCTGCATGCAGTGAATACGCAGCATGGTCTCCAGCGGATAGGGCCGTCGGCCATTGCCCGCCTTGGGATAAAACGGCTCGATGACAGCGGTCATATTCTGCCATGGCAGAATCTGCTCCATGCGGGAGAGGAAAATCTCTTTTCGGGTCTGACGGCGCTTAGTGCTGAATTCACTATCGGCGAAGGTGAGTTGATGGCTCATGATGTCCCTCTGGGATGCGCTCCGGATGAATATGATGATCTCATATCAGGAACTTGTTCGCACCTTCCCTAACAGAAGTCATAAACGGTATTCGTATGCCTAAGGGATAATAAAAATCATTTAGATTCTTGCCCCCGACACCGACACAAGACATACCATCGCTATATTTTTTTAATGAACGAATGCTGTAACAGCAACATGCAACCGTTTGCACCTCTCTACAAATAGCCACTTAACGCAATAAAATCCGTGAACAAAATCACAATTACTTCAAAAGCGAGAATTAACATAACGCTTAAAAACAGACAGTTATAAGAAAACTATATAATACCCCTACAAATAAAGATGAAATCACACTATTCATCATGAAATAGATTCATAGCGATACTATTTCAACATTACCGTATGGTTCACAGAACAAAATCTTTCGTCATCACTAATGCAAAACAACAAGAACAATAATATTAAATTATCTATTTATGACGATTATCAAAATTATACACAGGCAAAAAAAACCTCTCCCCTGAGAAGAGATTCAGGGCAGAGGTAATACGGGTGTTAAGGACATTTTTATAGTTTTGATGATAACAGAAGAGCTTCTTGCTGGATTGAGTATACACACTTCATGACGTTAAGAAAATTCTTAAAAAGAATTAAAAGAAAACACCATTAAAAATCCTTTTTATAATAAAGACATGTTTATCAAATAAAACAAAATTAGGATAGGGGAAAATTAAACATCACTAATCTATAGTATTACGCAACTGGGACTAACAACACATCATTACGGCCAATACCACTACTGACGATGTCTGAATGTTCAATAAATTTAATATATTCATACACCTCTCAGCTAACGAGAGTTAAAAAATTATAAAATAAGCTAAACGCAATTTTTCGTCATAGATCACATTTTCCCGACAGGACGATTCCCCTACTTGCCCATACTGGTATGATTCAGCAGGTAAATACCTATCAACTCAACCCGAGGCTTTGATGCTGGAGAATGTAATCATCAGATAATCAGCTTACCGACCTTTTCAGGCCGGACTGGTTATCAATGCGCCGAAATCGAATGCGGACACCGCTGTGTGTTTGCACGTTTTGCACATGATGATTAAACAGGTTTTCCAGTATGAATTTATCCCGTCAGGAACAACGTACCTTACACGTTCTCGCCAAAGGTGGCCGTATTGCTCACGTCCGCGATGCATCTGGTCGCGTCACTTCCGTCGAATGCTATAGCCGCGAAGGGTTACTGCTCTGCGACTGCACGCTCGACGTATTCAAAAAACTCAGAACGAAAAAACTGATCAAATCCGTTAATGGTCAGCCCTACCGCATCAATACCACCGGGCTGAACAACGTTCGCGCCCAACTGGATAATCGCTAAGGAGAGAGAGATGGATATCCCGAAGATTTTTACGATCAGCGAAAGCGCACATCGCATTCATAATCCGTTCACCGCGCAAAAATATGCGACGTTAGGTCAGGTTTTACGGATGCCCCCAGGAACCCGCATCCTGGATCTCGGCAGCGGCTCGGGCGAGATGTTGTGCACCTGGGCACGCGATCATGGAATTTCCGGCGTTGGTATCGATATGAGCCAGTTATTCAGTGAGCAAGCCACCCTGCGGGCAAGTGAATTGGGCGTCACTGAGCACGTGCGTTTTATTCATGCCGATGCAACAGGTTATATCGCCGAAGAAAAATTCGATATTGCCGCCTGCGTTGGTGCAACCTGGATTGCCGGCGGCGTTGTCGGAACGGTCAAACAACTGGAACAAAGTCTCAAACCAGGCGGGATCCTGCTCATCGGCGAACCGTACTGGCGTCAGATGCCCGCAACGGAGGAGATCGCTATGGCTTGCGGGGCGACTTCAGTAGCCGATTTTCTTTCTCTGCCAGAACGCGTTTCGTCTTTCGACCTGCTCGGTTATGACGTGGTTGAAATGGTACTGGCCGACCAGGAAGGTTGGGACAGATACGAGGCGGCAAAATGGTTGACGATGCGCCGGTGGCTGGAGGCAAATCCGGACGATGATTTTGCCGCCAAAGTCAGAGAGCAACTGAGAAGTTCACCAGTACGCCACGTTGCATTCACCCGGGAATATATCGGGTGGGGCGTGTTCGCACTCATACAGAGGTAATATGTCCTGTCGGTATAGCCAGGCAGGTTATACCGACTTTTTCATCGCATCATCACTTACTTCATTAATACTTCAACAAATTTAGCTAACCATTGCGGATGCGCGGGCCATGCTGGTGCCGTCACCAGATTGCCATCAACGTGGGCCTGATCAATGCCAATATCGGCATAATGTCCACCGCTCAGACGAACCTCGGGCGCACAGGCCGGATAAGCGCTACAGGTCCGGTTTTCTAACACCCCCGCCGCCGCTAACAGTTGGGGCCCATGACAAACTGCGGCGATAGGTTTACCGGCAGTGTTGAAATCTTGCACCAGCTTAATAACATCCGGATTCAGTCGAAGATATTCCGGAGCACGCCCGCCGGGGATCAACAGTGCGTCGTAATCCGCAGCCCGCGCCTCGGAAAAATTCGCATTTAACGTAAAACGATGCCCCGGCTTTTCACTGTATGTCTGCGCCCCATCAAAGTCGTGAATGGCGGTTTGAACGTAGTCACCCTGACTTTTATCCGGACAGACGGCATCCACACGATGCCCAAGCATTTGCAAAGCCTGAAAAGGCACCATCGTTTCATAATCTTCGACATAATCTCCGACCAGCATCAGTATCTTCTTCATTCACTTCCCCCACTCACGGTTATTAATGATGAGAAATAACGGCCATCTTTACTATAGCCCACACGGTTCATGGCATTAATAAATACAACAGAACAATCGGCCAGATCACAATCCACGGCAAGGTCCGTCAGATGACGACCTTAGCATAAATGGCATGACATAATTCAGCTAGTAAATATATAGCAAAGTAATTTTAAAATTAACCTCAATAATATTAAGTGGGTTATTTATTATTTTATTTCGCTTATGTCAGGTAAAGTATGCGAAAGTTATTTCTGCGATGACAAAATGTACGTTCGTCAGACTTCATAGGGGGCGGCAAAGACGTACGCCACTCGCCTTCCCTGTCTGTAAAACAGTATCAATCATTAAAATATCATCCATACCACCAGTCCGCGTTTACACTGATAATTTCTGACTTTCAAGGCACACAGAAATTTTTCCAGATAAAATATATTTTTGCTACCTGGGTAGCAGAATTTCCTATAAATTTCGTATCCATTTTTCTGCAGAGTCCCGCCGCTACAGACATATTAAAGAAATAATTATAATTAGAAGACAGTGGGTGATTCTCGTTTTAATATATTTATAGCTTATTGATAAATGGAAAGGTTGAACATGTCTGATGCATTGACAGGACCGTTAACGCGCCTTATCGGCATAAGTAAAGAATTTGAATCTACCGCACCTCAAATTCCCAATGATTTATGCTCACAATTACATCAACTCAAGAATTTTTCCGCCTTTGTGCCGCTAATTGGAGTCTTTAGCGCGGGAAAATCATCTCTCCTCAATCTCTGGCTGGGGCAGAATATATTACCCGTTGACCAGGCACCGACCACCGCATTAGCAACTGAACTGCGGTATGGCGAACAGCAGTCTTTGATTATTACTTTGGCTGATGGCACTGTCAGAGAAGTACACTATGCACCGCAAAATGCACTGGAGGTAAATAATGACGCAACTCAGGAGGATCAGTTTGCCTGCTTAACCTTTCCTTCCTCTCGTCTTCGTGATTTGCGAGGGCTTATTCCGGTAGATATGCCGGGAGTCGATTCCGGAATAAAACGTCACGTTGATGCCTTTTATCGCTATGCAGAGCGTGGCGCCGCATTCGTTGTGGTCGTTTCTGCAGAAAGCGGAACGCTGCACGCCAGCCTTGCGGCTGTTCTCCATGAAATTGCTCTCCAGCCTGTTCCTGTAATCCTTGTCTTGACCAAGTGCGATAAGTCAACGCCAGAATCGTTGGAAAACGTAGAAGAAGAAATAGCAGGCAGACTTAGCGACATGGGATGTCCGCCGCAGATCGTCATGCGCGCAAGTCGTAACGATCAAGATACAGCCGAACGTCTGCAGAACGCTTTACTCCAGTTAAATGTTCAGGATCTCAAAATAACCCATTTCGCTGGACAGATTCTGTCGTCAGCATCTCGTCTAAAAGATCATATCGTTATGCTGCGCAAAAGCAGCACGCAGGATCCCAGCGCCCTGGACGCACAAATTTATCAGTACGAACGAGCTTATCAGGAGTTGAACGACTCTCTGGCTCGCCAGAAACGCCGTCTTTCCGGGACTCTTCGTCAGGAAACGATGGATAAAGTCAGCGGAGATGTACATAACGCATTGGTGAGAAATCTTGACGTATTATATGACTGCCTTGTCCAGGGAGAGGATATTTTCCAGACCCGTACGGCAGCGATTATAAGCGATGTCTATCGCACTTCCCTGAACCAAGCTCTGCGAGTCAATCTCTCAGACATCATCATGAATATGCAAAATGAGACCGGTGGTGACAACATTGATATTGGCAGTATTCTGCAAAATGGTTCGCAGACGGCAGTACTGGTTCTGGAAACCCTAGCAACCGTCAGTAAGGGAAGTCGCTGGTATAAACTTATCTCCACAGCCCTTGCAGTAACCACTTCCGTTATCAACCCTATTGTCGAGTTATTGATCATTTTCTTACCGGATATTATTAAGTTTTTTTCCGATCCGGAAGAACGTAAGCGAGAACTTGTTAAGCAAAACTTATTGGAGAAAGTCTTCCCTGAAATCCGGCGCCGGGCACGTGAAGCGCTCGCCGATATATTGCCAGAAATTGAGCTGGAACTGATCGCCAGTCTTGAGGAAGAGTGGCGTACCCGGATAGAAGAGAGCCGCAGGGCGCTTGAGTGTTGCCGTGAAGAAAAGCGCCAGCACGAAGCAGAGTGGCTTGCCCGGCAAGATAGCTGGTCCGCACAAATTGATGGCGTACGAATTATCATGCGGGAAATAGAACAACTGCAAAACTCACCAACTGTACATTCATAATATCTTCAGGGAAGATGAATCATGAACCAACTCACCCCACGCGAAAATATTCACGCGTTTATGCAAACGCTGGAAAACGTCTACACCCAGTTGTCACTTCACAAAGGCTTTCTGCGTGAAGAGGGGCTTTTTCAGCTAAACCAAATACTCGCGAACATGCACCGCAGTCTCGCTGCTGAAGACGAAGCCAGTAAACTATTGCGCATCGGTATTGTGGGTTCGGTAAAAGCAGGGAAATCCACATTTCTTAATGCTCTTCTGTTCAATGGACAGAATATTTTACCGAAAGCAGCGACACCAATGACGGCTTCACTTACCCGTCTACGCTATGCCCAGGAACAATGCGCAAAACTGGTTTTCTACTCCCCAGAGGACTGGCAAGATATTGAAAGCGACGCCGAAACTGCTGAGAGTATGATTGCCAAAAAGTTGGCAGAAGCGCGTACTCATCACGCCAATAATCTGCGAAACAGCTCCATTCACTTCAACGAAGAAAGAGTTCGCAAAAGTATTATCCACGAGCTTCCCCCCGAATTAGCCGCTTGTCGCGAACTCAAGAAAACCGCTGAAAAAGAAGGGCTGGATGTTTACAGCGAACTGGAAAAGGGAGAGCAGATTATCCCTTTTGACAACCTGAGCGATATCCAGGCAAAACTCAGTGAATACATCGGATCTCGTGGGCGTTTAACCCCACTCGTTCGCCATGTTGAGTTAAACCTTAATTATGACGTACTCCGCGATATCGAAATTATCGATACCCCAGGCTTGAACGATCCTGTGGTATCCCGTAGTCGGGAAACGATTAATTTCCTCTGCCAATGTGATTGCGTCATGATCCTCTCTTATGCGGGAGAATTTCTATCCAAGCAGGATATGGATCTTATTAAACATAAGTTAGTCAATGATGGCATTCTTCATCACACCATTATCGCCAGTAAAATGGATTTGGCGATTCAGGATCATCGCGGCCAGAAAACCTTTTTTAAGGATGCCTTTATGGCGACACGACAAAACGTCGTCAGCACCATGAAAGGTCGGTTTGACTCTCAGGAACCAGTCCTGGTTTCGGCTTTGCTGGAAGGTATCGCATGGAAAATGGAACAACAGTTACCTTTAAGCGAGGAAGAGCAACTCACCCGAGATAACTTGGCAAGCTTTACTAACGCCCCACATGAAGCGAAGGATTTTCGCTCCGTCGCGGGATTAAAAAGAGTTCACCAGGAACTGGAGCAGTGTCGGGAGAAAAAAGATCAGATCAGATACTCACATCAGATTGATTTGATCCGTGGTAAAAAAAGCGAGCTTCGCAACTGTCTTAAAAATCTCGAAACCTCTGCCCTGAGCGATAAAGAGACGCTTTCGTCAGTTGATCTGGAAACCCTACAGTCAGGGATGAATGCGCTCAATCAGAGTGTTAAGAAAATTGACGCTGATATTCATGTCCATTTCAGTACAGCCGAGTTGCAGATGCACCGGGAATTTGAACGTCTTAAATTACGTATTATTGGGCTTATTGATAATTATCGTGAACTGAATGTCAGCAGTAGGAGCCATGATGAAGATCGCTCCACAACCAGCGGTATGTTCTTCTGGAAGAAAACCCATACCCGAATTGTGTCTGTAACTGAACATCAGGCAGAAATTTCAGATATTATCAATACGTTACGCCGATATACTAACAACGTCGGAGCGGAAATCATTACCGCCTATGAACATTTTACGCCGCTGGATACCTTAAAGTCGCAGTTGAAAAAACATGTACTTGAAGCCTTCCACGAGGCAGATGTCACCTTTAGTAAAGAAACTATTCTTGGACCATTACAAATAAGCCTTGATAAGCTGCGTATCACTCCTCCCCATTACGAGCCACAAGCCGAGATCGACAGTATTGTGAATAAATTCGGTGCCAGCGTTAAGAATGAAGATATTGCCGAGCTAAAAGTGGCCCTGGAAAAGGCATTAGACAGCATAAGCAAGAAAATCAGGCATACGCTTGATGAACAACAGGCTAGTTTTATCAGAACTCTTCATCAGCAAAATGACATGTTTGTTGGCGATATCAGCAAGTCTATCCAAAGTAATCTCGATAAGCTCTCAGCCCAATACAATGATAAGCAAAGTAATATTGCTCACTATGACGAAACGATAACACGACTACGAGAATTACGTGCCGAATTATCACATCTGGAGGTGTGAGGTGGATTTTGATGATTTATTCACAGATGAAATACCTCCAGACATTGCAGGCGATAGCATACTGGAGAAAGATAGCGCATTGGCGCTACTACTACGCCTGTATGCTAACAACACGCAAAATCAGAAGCATTTCGCGCATTTACGACGCAGCCTACAAGAGTATCTGCCAGAAATTATCAGCCGAGATGCGCTGACTGATGAACGTGAACGTAACCTGGTCAATGCATTTCGTACCTTAAGCGTGAAATTCGTCGAACAAGCGCAACTTCCGCAGCTTAAAAACAAGTGTCTGGTCGGCGTGGGAGGACGTTTTAGCGCAGGCAAATCGCAATTTATCAACATGCTGACCGGTCGACGCCACCTTCCAACAGGCCAGCGCCCAACGACGGCGGTAGCAACCTATTTGGTTAGTCAGGAATGTCCATCCATCACGGCTTATACAGCGAATGAAACGCGAGTTCCCCTAGAAGCGAAAGAGTTGGAAAGCATTGCCCATGTTTTTTTTGATAGCTACGGGCTGGGTTTCTCCGATATTCTCAAAAAAATAGTCATTGGGCAGCCAGATTTCCCGTGGCCGAATATCGCGCTGCTTGATACCCCAGGATATAACAATGATGATGAAGAAAACCGGGGAGATCGGTTGTTTGATGAAAAAATTGCCAGGGAGCACCTGAGCAATTGTGACTATGTTATTTGGCTGGCGACAGCCGATAATGGTTCATTAGGTCAGAGTGACATTACCTTTCTTCATTCCCTGCATTTAAGCCATCCTTGCCTGGTAGTATTAAACAAAGCAGATGGGAAAACCACAGACGATCTACACAGCATCATCAATACATTTAAAGACCAACTGGATAATGCCGGAATTGCGTATTGCGGCGTGACGGCCTTTTCATCAACGCTTAACACTGAGTATTTAGGCGCAACCCTGCTGCATGATTTTATTATCCAAGCCAGTAATGACCAACAGGCACGTCAGGATATGAGGCAAGAATTACTGAGTCTGCAGGCCGAATGGCAGCGGATGAATCGACATAAACGCGATGCACTAAACCATATCAACGCACCAATCAAGCGCGGTATTGTGAAAAGTGAATCGCCACAATATATCCGATCGTTGGTCGAAGCCTACAGCCTGAACCACTCGCAGATCGCCGATCTCGCTCGTCAGAATAAAGCCTTTAACCTTCAGATTGAAAAATTATTAAAATATGAATAAAGCGATGCCACATTTTCTTGATGAGCTGGTCAGCTTGCTACAGGATGATCCGCAACATGATACCTGGTCCACCCCATGGAAGCTGTTAAAAACCGCCTGCGATACACTTATCGAACAGCATTTATTACCCAGTAACTACCCGGAAAAAGCCGTACTTCAGTTAGCGCAACAACAAGCCCTTGATCGTCTTCAGGTCTTGCTGCGCTTTCCCCAGCTAATTAATCATCATGTAATCTGTTACATCGGCTTCAGAGGGCATGAACGCGACACATTGCTGCCTGCTTTTACTCAATCCCGACGTTTCCACCGGGCGAATGATACAATTCCGACATTGATGAGCCGCACATACGCGCATGCCTGTCACGGCGGTATCACGCTTTATCAAAAGCGTTGCCCAATGAACGAATCAGCCATCCTTGATGCCTTCGAAAAAACACGACAGCATAAAGGGGAATTACATCATTTTATTTCCGCATTTGCACTCGCAGTACCCGGCGCAGGACCTGCAGTTACTCTGGTCGACATTCCGTACCGGGCTTCGCCGGACTCGCTCTATTTCAATGGATTTTTGGACGTTGCTGACACTATTGTCTTACCGGCCAGATCGCAATATCTAATAAAACGTACGCTGAATATACTTGAACAAACCGGAAGTACGGCGCAAATTCATCTGGTATCGATTGGTGATGGGCAATCCGCTGAACTAAAAAGCATGTTTCCAAAATTATCCATTCAGGAAACGCTACCGCCTGAACGAACCTCTCTACGTCCTACGGTTAACAGCGGCATTTATCGCGAGCTTGAAGCTATTTTCGACGAACCACTGCTTTGGCTGGAAGGCGAGATAAAACGCAGTAAACAAATTATCGTTAACGCGAATGCTGATCTGGTGCAAAACGACACCGACCCGCAGGCCAGTGAAGTTATCGAAACGATGATGCTACAAATGAAAACACAATGTGATGCGCTTGAAGATGCTGCTCAACGCTATCGCCAGAGTCTGGATCAACTGTTAAGCCAGTGCAGAGAAGTTGAAACGCTTGTAGAACAACAACAAGCCCCAGCCCTGCACGGAAAAGATGCTCATTCCACTCTGCGAGATCGAAAGTGGAAATATGCACAGCAGCGTTTTATTTCTTTGTGTTACGCGAAGCAAATAAGCAAGGCCACACGTCTTGCCAGCGATATGCGTCTCGCTGGTTATCCTTATGTGAACATCCTTGAGCTCTTTATTAATGAACTCAACAATATGCCATTGAATAGCGCACATCTGGCAGAGCTGAGTGTGCTGAGTGGCTGCAAAAACGAATTTATTTATCGTACCTGTCTGCATTTTCGCTCCGCGCTGAAGGTAAGCGATGCTGAAGCAGGTCAGAGCTATGCCGCAAATATTACATGCCGGACAGGTGAAGAATTTTATACGCTTGGCTGCTGGAAACTCACAACCCGCGCCAGCGAAGGCGAAAAAAACCTTCGTCGCGCTTATATGCTGGGCGAGCCCCTTGCCGGCGACCTCTTATTACGTTGCATAGATAAAAAATCCCCCGCCGAAGCTGAAGCTACCCTGCGTTATCTGGCTAATGCCCTACATCCCGGCGCTAATTATCGCTTCGGATGCCAATTTATAAAAGATAATCGCAAGGATAACGCTCATCTTCATTTACGCATTGCTGCAGCCTTAGGGCATCTGGACGCGCTTAAAATGATCGCCAGGATGGAGTACAACAAATATGTGCCGTCACAGGAAATGACCCCTGCAAGAAAAAATGCGCTCAGTATTTATCATTATCTCTGGCACACTACATGCGGTACTCAAGGTAATAATGAGGTATTTCTGGATGACGATGATCGCTATATTTACGGCAGTTTGCTGCACTTACAAAAATCATTTACCGAAGCATATGCAATCCTTGAAAAATGCCATCAGGCCAGAGCCTGGACTTTATTAGGCAGGATGAACCACTATGGCGACGGTAAGCCGGTAAATCTCGATTTGGCGAGAGCCTATTATCAAAAAAGCGTCAGTGCTGGTGATAAAAGTGCAACAAAAATGCTAATGCGCCTGGAAGAGACCGCAAAAGCGAAAGCCCGCAGAGAAAATACCTACAACACGACTTACCAGCGTACGGAACATACTTCTTATTCCAGCTCCTCGAGTGACAGCAGCTGTTTTCTTACCACCGCAACCTGTCGCGTAATGGGTTATGAGGACGATTGCGAAGTTTTGCAATCCTTCCGCCATTTTCGTGACCACGTACTGCTTACGGAGTCTGAGGGCGAAAAATTGGTTGGTGAGTATTATCAAATTGCCCCCAGGCTCCTTGAAAAAATTGACGCAAGAGCCAATCCTCAAGCGATCTACCAATCAATGTGGGATGACTATATCAAACCGGGCTATGACCTCTTGCAGGCTGGGCGTCACCAGGAAGCAAAAGAACTTTATATAAAACTCGTTACAACATTAATGAAAACCTACCTTTAGTTAAGGTTAAGACTATGTAAACCCTGTGTTTAGAGCCTCGTTAACAGCTGTCAACGCTCAGAACGGGGGCGCATTCTGATGATGCGCTCCCGTTGGTACTACTTAAAACGACATATCCATCACTCCCAGGCGCGCTCAGATTTCGCGGCGTCAAACTGCGGCGGCGGTTTGCGAAAACGGCCGGTCAGCCAGGCAAGATACACCAGCCCTAACCCGGCCCATACCAGTTCCAGCGTCAGCGATGTCACCTCAAGATTCACCCACAGTACGGCAACCGTGGCGGCACCGACCATTGGCAATACCAGATAGTGCAGCTTCTCCTGCCAGGTATGCTTGCGTCCTTCACGACGCCAGAAGTGGTTAAACACGGAGAGATTAACGAACGTAAAGGCCACCAGCGCACCAAAGTTAATCAACGCCGTGGCAGTCACCAGGTCAAAAAACAGGGCCGACAGCGCCACAATCCCAACCATGATGACGTTCAACGCGGGAGTACGCCATTTGGGATGGACATAACCAAAGTACTTCTCCGGGAAGACGTTATCGCGGCCCATCACGTACAGCAGACGCGAAACGCTGGCATGCGACGCCAGACCTGAAGCCAGCGTATTCACAAAGGTGGTACACAGGAAAATAGACTGGAACAGCTTGCCGCCGACGTACAGCGCAATCTCCGGCAGCGCCGCATCCGGGTCTTTGAATCGGCTAATGTCCGGGAAAAACAGTTGCATAAAGAACGAGGCGGCAATGAAGATCAGCCCACCGTACAGCGCGGTAAGAAAAATAGCTTTCGGGATGGTGCGCGCAGCATCCGGCGTCTCTTCAGATAGAGTCGTCACCGCGTCAAAGCCGAGAAACGAGAAGCAGACAATGGTCGCCCCGGTGATAATCGGGATCAAATGCGCATTCTGGCTGATAAACGGTTGCAGCGACCAGACGGTCCCAACCCCTTCCCCTTTGTGCAGCCCCTGCACCACGAGGAAAATGAACACCACGATGATCGCCACCTGCACCAGTACAAACAGCGCATTGAAGTTCGCTACCAGATTAACGCTTTTCAGATTGGCCGCGGTGAGGATCGCGACGAACATCACCACCCAAATCCATGGCGCAACCCCCGGGAACAGCGCGGAAAGGTAAATTTTCGCCAAGAGTACGTTAATCATCGGCAGGAAAAGGTAGTCAAGCAGTGACGACCAGCCAACCATAAACCCGACATGTGGGTTGATCGCTTTTTGTGCATAGGTATAGGCCGAGCCAGCCTGTGGAAACTGGCGCACCAGCTTTCCATAACTGATGGCGGTAAACAGTACTCCTGCCAGGGCCAGCAGGTAGGAGGCTGGAACATGGCCATTACTGATACCCGAAACAATGCCAAAGGTGTCAAACACCGTCATCGGCGTGAGATAGGCCAGCCCCATCACCACCACCTGCCACAGCTTGAGGGATTTACGCAGCTGTGCTTTGCCCGGCTGGGCAGAATGATCAGCAGAAGAATTAGTCGACATAGCTTTCCTCCCCGCTACGAGTCCAGATCTGCGTTCGAAACGTGGGTACAGCAAACCTGGGTCGTGTCGGGGAGGAATGGCATAAAAAAGGCGTCAATGTGGTACGGCACAGATGCGGTCCGTATTTACTGCGGGAGCCATGAATACTCACGCGGGGCGGGTTTTTAAACATTGGCATCATCACATTTCCTCGTCACAAACTCTGTCGGTTATCTGAAGACCCGTTGTCGCCCGCGCTCCATTACGCGACATCCGGGAAATGGCAGGTATTCCTGCAATTTTTACGGGCTGGCTCCGCTCAGCCCACATGATGCGACTTCTTTTTCAATGACCTGTACAACGGTCAGGCGTTTTTCAGCATCCACTCAATTTCAGTGTCGGTTATCAGACGTTCAAACTGGATAAGCTCATCGTTTTTACAGGCGTGATACACATGGCTAAACCGCTCACCCAATAGTTCACGCAGACTGTCATTTTGCATGAACTCCCACAGTGCATCGCTCTGGCGAATCGGGAACGGCAGCCCTTCCTGCTCCAGACCGTTGCCCTCCACTTCTTCTTGTAATGGCAGTTCGTTATCCAGACCGTGAAGGATCCCTGCCAGGATGGTCGACATCACCAGATACGGGTTGGCATCAGCCCCCGCTACGCGATATTCAACCCGATGGTTATCACGGTCGCCGCAGGGAATACGCAGCGCCACCGTACGATTGTTATGCCCCCAGGAAGCCTGAGTCGGAACATACATCCCCGGCTGGAAGCGGCGATAGGAGTTCACATTCGGCGCCAGCAGCGCCATTGACGCGGGCATCAGATCAATCATCCCGGCAAGCGCACGCTTTAATAACGCGGAATCATCGCCATTCGCATCAGCCAGAACGTTCTCACCTTTGTTATTCATGACGCTGATGTGGATATGCATCCCGCTACCGGCATGCTCCTCATAAGGCTTTGCCATAAACGTGGCATGCATCTTATGTTTCTCTGCCACCAGCCGTACCAGACGTTTCAGTGCCAGTGCGTCGTCGCAGGCGTCGAGCACGTTGTCGGTATGGTAGAGGTTGATTTCAAACTGCCCAGGGGAGGCTTCAGCCACCGCGCCGTCAGCCGGGATCAGCTGCAAACGGGCCAGTTCATCGATATCGTTCAGCACATCAGCAAAATGGTTCAGGTTATCAACCGAATAAACCTGACTTTGGGTATTACGATCGTCCGTTCCCGGCGCGCATGGCGGCTGCAGATAACCTTCGGGATCGCGCTTACGATCGAGTAAATAGAACTCCAGCTCTACCGCTACGACGGGGAACAGACCGCGCTGGCGAAGTTTCTGCCAGAGTCGGTTTAGTACGTTCCGCGGCTCAACGTCAAAGGGAGCGCCATCTTCATCCAGCATCGTCAGCATCATCTGCGCAATAAATTCCGGATCGGCAGCCGAAGGGGTTAACGTACCTGCCACGGGTACACAGCTCCGATCCGGTTCGCCAAGCTCCTGGCCTAATCCCGCCTCTTCGACCACATTGCCCAGAATATCCATCGCGAAAACGGATGCCGGGAAATAGCAGCCTTTCTCTAACTTATGCAATCCCGCAACGGGAAGGCGCTTACCGCGAAAACAGCCATTAAGGTCGGTTAACAACACATCCACATACTGCGTATTAGGATAGCGTTCCAGATACTGCTTAACTTCGCGTGCAAACGCGCTACTTCGTCTCTCTTCAGAATGCTGAACAAAATTCTCAACTTCTACGATATTGGTTTCCATGATTCACCGCCGTTGGCCTGGTAAGCTGTTCTGTGATTTAACTGTTAAATATAATGTCCACCCTTCGACTCTGGATGTAAACAAATTGTTTGTCAAATGTTAAATTAAGTTTGCTAGAAGGTTATTCCGCTGCTAGATTGAGAAAATAATGAACGGAATGGCACAACAAGGAACCGTTTGGCAATAATTTATTCCAAAACGTGAGGTCGATCATGGGCAATATATTTGACAAGCCAGTTATTGGTGTAGTGATGTGTAGGAACAGGCTTAAGGGTCACCAGACCCAGACTCTGCAAGAAAAGTACCTGAATGCGGTATTAAATGCCGGTGGATTACCGATAGCGCTTCCCCATGCGCTTGCGGAACCAGAATTGTTGAACGCGCTGTTACCGAAACTGGACGGTATCTTCCTGCCAGGAAGCCCAAGCAATGTGCAGCCGCACCTCTATGGTGAAAATGGCGATGAGTCTGACGCCGATCCCGGGCGTGATCTTCTGAGCATGGCGCTAATTACCGCCGGGCTCGAAAGGCGCATTCCCATTTTCGCCATCTGCCGGGGCTTACAGGAATTAGTTGTCGCCACTGGCGGGACTCTGTATCGTCGCCTGTGCGATCATCCACAGTTCCTGGAACATCGTGAAGATGCGGAACTCCCGGTGGAGCAGCAATATGCACCATCTCATGAAGTCCAGGTTCAACAGGGAGGATTGCTATCTCAGTTAATACCAGGTTGCAGCACGTTTTGGGTTAACTCCTTGCATGGTCAGGGCGCAAAAACCCTTGGCCCGCAGCTGCGCGTGGAAGCACGCTCGCAGGATGGATTAGTGGAAGCTGCCAGCGTCCATGACCATCCTTTCGCGCTCGGCGTGCAGTGGCACCCGGAATGGAACAGTAGCGAATACGCCCTGTCGCGTTTGTTACTTGAAGGTTTTATCACCGCTTGTCAGAACCACCTCGCTGAAAAACAGCGACTCTGACCACTACAGTTAAGGAAATGCAATTATGAGCGATGACGGCCTGGCGCCGGGTAAACGTTTGTCAGAGATCCGCCAGCAATTGGGTCTTTCGCAGCGTCGTGCCGCCGAACTGTCTGGGTTAACGCATAGCGCCATCAGCACCATAGAGCAGGATAAAGTCAGTCCTGCCATCAGTACGCTGCAAAAGCTATTGAAAGTATATGGGCTGTCGCTCTCCGAGTTCTTCGCGGAACCGGAAAAGCCTGACGAACCGCAGGTGGTTATCAATCAGGATGATTTGATTGAGATCGGGAGTCAGGGAGTATCCATGAAGCTGGTACACAACGGAAATCCGAATCGTACGCTGGCAATGATGTTTGAAACCTATCAGCCAGGTACGACAACCGGGGAGAGAATTAAACACCAGGGTGAAGAGATTGGCACAATACTGGAAGGTGAAGTGATACTGACCATCAACGGTCAAACGTATCCTCTTGTTGCAGGACAAAGCTATGCCATTAACACTGGCATACCACACAGTTTCAGCAACACCTCGGCAGGGATCTGCCGCATCATCAGTGCCCACACTCCCACCACTTTCTAATAAGTAGCGGCCTGAGTTTCTCAGGCCTTCTTAAATAACGCGCATTAACAGGGTACATCCCTGGGGCATCGTGCAGCCTGATTTTGCCTGAAAAAGATCAGCAACGAACTTTATCTTATTGATATAAAAGGAGTAGCTATGAACTTTCAGAATCTTAAATATTGGCGTGAGAAAGCCAGCCATTATTCACCAGAGACCCGTTTATTTATTAACGGCGAATATTGTGCCGCCGCCGATAACGAAACCTTTATTACGCTGGATCCGGCAGGACAATGTCCTCTGGCTAAAGTCGCCCGCGGTAAAAAAGCGGATGTGGACCGCGCGGTCACCGCAGCCCGTACCGTCTTTGAACGCGGAGACTGGTCGCAAGCATCACCCGCAGAACGCAAGGCGGTACTGCACAAGCTAGCGGATTTAATGGAGCAGCATCACGAGGAGCTGGCGCTACTGGAAACGCTCGATACCGGTAAACCGATTCGCCATAGCCTGCGTGATGATATTCCCGGCGCGGCACGCGCCATCCGCTGGTATGCCGAAGCTATAGATAAAGTCTATGGCGAAGTTGCCACCACCTCGGTGAACGATCTGGCACTGATTGTGCGCGAACCGGTGGGCGTGATTGCGGCCATAGTACCGTGGAATTTTCCCCTGCTGCTGGCCTGCTGGAAACTCGGCCCGGCACTGGCGGCGGGCAACAGCGTGATCCTCAAGCCTTCCGAAAAATCACCGCTGACCGCCATTCGCCTGGCTGCGCTGGCTAAAAAAGCAGGTTTGCCCGATGGCGTTCTCAGCGTTGTTAGCGGGTATGGTCACGAAGCGGGCCAGGCGTTGTCACAGCATCCGGATGTTGATGTGATCACCTTCACCGGCTCGACCCGTACCGGCAAGCAACTGCTCAAAGACGCTGGCGACAGCAACATGAAACGCGTCTGGCTGGAGGCCGGAGGTAAAAGCGCCAATATCGTGTTTGCCGACTGTCCGGATCTGCCGAAAGCCGCCGCTAATGCAGCGGCAGGTATCTTCTATAACCAGGGCCAGGTTTGTATCGCCGGTACGCGTCTGCTGCTGGAAGAGAGCATTGCCGACGAGTTCATCGCCCTGCTGAAAGAGCAGGCGAAAAACTGGCAGCCTGGCAACCCGTTGGATCCGGAAACCACGATGGGCACGCTTATCGACAATGCGCATGCCGACACCGTGCACGGTTTTATCCGCGACGGTGAAGCGCAAGGCACGCTGGCGCTGGATGGCCGCAGCCACGTACATCCGGCCGCTATCGGCCCGACTATTTTTGTCGATACCGCACCGCAGGCCCACGTTAGCCGTGATGAAATCTTCGGCCCGGTACTGGTCGTCACCCGTTTTAACAGTGAAGCCGAAGCCCTGGCGTTAGCCAACGACAGTGACTACGGCCTCGGCGCCGCAGTCTGGACCCGTGATTTATCGCGCGCCCACCGTATGAGCCGTCGCCTGAAAGCCGGCTCAGTCTTCGTGAATAACTACAACGACGGTGATATGACCGTGCCGTTCGGCGGTTATAAGCAAAGCGGTAACGGACGCGATAAATCCCTGCATGCGCTGGAAAAATTTAGCGAACTGAAAACCATCTGGATCTCCCTGGAGTCTTAATCATGACTGAACATACCAGCAGTTATTACGCCGCAAGCGCCAATCAGTACGAACCGTTTCCAACCCTTAGCGAATCGGTTAGCTGTGATGTTTGCGTGGTGGGCGGTGGTTATACCGGACTCTCCTCCGCCCTGCATTTAGCGGAAATGGGTTACGACGTGGTGCTACTGGAATCCGCGCGTATTGGCTTCGGGGCCAGCGGACGTAACGGCGGTCAGTTGGTGAACTCCTACAGTCGCGATATCGACGTTATCGAACGTACCTATGGCCCGGACGCCGCTAAAATGCTCGGTGGAATGATGTTTGAAGGCGGCAATATCATCCGCGAACGCATCAAGCGTTATCAGATCGAATGCGATTATCGTCCCGGCGGGCTGTTTGTAGCGCTGAACCACAAACAGATGGAAACGCTGGAAGAGCAGAAGTCGAACTGGGAACGCTACGGCAACACGCAGCTTGAACTGTTAGACAGCAGTGAAATTCGTCGCGAAGTCAGCAGCGATCGTTATGTCGGCGCGCTGCTCGACCACAGCGGTGGTCATATTCACCCGCTGAACCTGGCGATTGGCGAAGCTAACGCCATTCGTCTGAACGGCGGACGCGTCTACGAACAGTCGCCAGTCACCCGTATTCAGCACACCAGCCCTGCAGTGATTAGCACTGAAAAAGGTCAGGTGACGGCCCGCTTTGTGATCGTCGCGGGCAACGCCTACCTCGGAGACAAACTGGAGCCTGCGCTGGCAAAAAGCAGTATGCCGTGCGGCACGCAGGTATTAACCACCGAACCGCTGTCGGCGGAGATGGCGCGCTCGCTAATCCCGAAAAACTACTGCGTGGAAGATTGTAACTACCTGCTCGATTACTACCGTCTGACCGGCGATAACCGCCTACTGTACGGCGGCGGTGTAGTCTATGGCGCTCGCGATCCGGATGATATTGAGCGTCTGGTGATGCCGAAACTGCTGAAGACCTTCCCGCAATTACAGGGGGTAAAAATTGATTACCGCTGGACCGGTAATTTCCTGTTAACGCTGTCTCGCATGCCGCAGTTCGGCCGTCTTGATACCAATATCTACTATATGCAGGGCTACAGCGGCCACGGCGTGACCTGTACTCACCTTGCAGGACGCCTGATTTCCGAACTGCTGCGTGGGGATGCCGAGCGCTTTGACGCGTTCGCCAAACTGCCGCACTACCCGTTCCCGGGAGGCCGCAGCCTGCGCATTCCGTTTACCGCCATGGGGGCAGCATATTACAGCTTACGCGATCGCCTTGGGGTTTAAGTTCTTCCGCGATAAACCCGACGCACAGGGCGGTCCCCCCTGTGCGTTTTTTTATTCCTGGAAAGCGAAAAACAGATAACAGGTACGAAAATACCGCAATAGGACATAACCACACTCTTTGCATTGTTTCTCCCTTCCGATCGGATACGCTTTTTTAGATATCGCTGGCGGCATGCGCCAGAACTCAACGGGGGAAGAAACGCGTGTTATGAATACGAATAACGAGGAGACCTTTTATCAGGCGATGCGTCGCAAAGGCGTAAGCAGACGCAGTTTTCTCAAATATTGTAGCCTCGCCGCTACATCGCTGGGGTTGGGAGCCGGAATGACGCCCAGAATTGCATGGGCGCTGGAGAACAAACCCCGGATCCCGGTAGTCTGGATCCACGGGCTGGAATGCACCTGCTGCACCGAATCATTTATCCGCTCCTCTCACCCACTTGCCAAAGACGTCATCCTCTCCCTGATTTCCCTCGATTACGACGACACGCTGATGGCCGCCGCCGGAACGCAGGCCGAAGAGGTATTTGAAGACATTCTGAGCCGCTACCACGGCCGATATATTCTGGCAGTCGAAGGTAATCCTCCACTGGGCGAGCAAGGGATGTTTTGCATCAGCAGCGGGCGTCCTTTTATTGAAAAGCTAAAAAGAGCCGCGGCAGGTGCCAGCGCGATTATCGCCTGGGGAACCTGCGCCTCCTGGGGCTGCGTGCAGGCTGCCCGGCCTAACCCCACCCAGGCGACACCAATCGATAAGGTGATCACCGATAAGCCGATCGTGAAAGTGCCCGGCTGCCCGCCGATTCCGGATGTCATGAGCGCCATCATTACCTACCTGGTGACGTTTGGAAGGTTGCCTGAACTCGACCGTCTGGGTCGTCCGCTGATGTTCTATGGTCAGCGTATCCACGACAAATGCTACCGCCGCGCCCACTTTGACGCCGGGGAGTTCGTTGAGAGTTGGGACGATGACGCCGCCCGCCAAGGCTATTGCCTGTACAAAATGGGTTGCAAAGGGCCAACCACCTATAACGCCTGTTCCACCACCCGCTGGAATGGTGGCGTTTCCTTCCCCATCCAGTCCGGCCACGGTTGTCTGGGATGTTCGGAAAACGGCTTCTGGGATCGCGGTTCGTTCTACAGCCGCGTGGTTGATATTCCACAAATGGGGACGCATTCAACCGCCGATACCGTTGGCCTCACCGCGCTAGGCGTCGTGGCGGCCGGTGTCGGTGTTCACGCAGTCGCCAGCGCCGTCAATCAACACCACCGCCACAAACAGCAACTAGCCGACGCCGGACAACAGTCTCCAGACAATAAGGATAAACAGGCATGAGCAATTCGTATCAAACCCAGGGATATACGGTCAATAATGCCGGTCGCCGCCTGGTTGTCGACCCCATCACGCGCATTGAAGGCCATATGCGTTGTGAAGTGAACATTAATGAGCAGAACATCATCACCAACGCGGTTTCCTGCGGCACCATGTTCCGCGGGCTGGAGATCATTCTACAGGGGCGCGACCCGCGCGATGCCTGGGCATTTGTCGAACGAATTTGCGGAGTGTGCACCGGCGTACATGCGCTCGCTTCGGTCTATGCCATTGAAGATGCTATTGGCATCAAGGTGCCCGACAACGCCAACATCATTCGCAATATTATGCTGGCGACGCTGTGGTGCCACGACCATCTGGTGCACTTTTACCAGTTAGCCGGAATGGACTGGATTGACGTGCTGAATGCCCTGAAAGCAGACCCGCGCGCCACATCGCAGTTGGCACAAAGCCTTTCAGCCTGGCCGATGTCTTCTCCAGGCTACTTCTTTGACGTTCAAAATCGCCTGAAGAAATTTGTCGAAGGCGGTCAGTTGGGGATTTTCCGCAACGGTTACTGGGGACATCCGCAGTACAAGCTGTCGCCAGAGGCCAACCTGATGGGCTTTGCCCACTATCTGGAAGCGCTCGATTTTCAGCGCGAGATCATCAAAATCCATACGGTGTTTGGCGGTAAGAATCCGCATCCGAACTGGATTGTCGGCGGGATGCCGTGCGCTATCAATATCGATCAGAGCGGCGCGGTAGGCGCAGTCGATATGGAACGCCTGAACCTGGTGCAGTCGATCATCACCCGCACCGCCGACTTCATCAACAACGTCATGGTGCCTGACGCGCTGGCTATCGGCCAGTTCAATAAACCCTGGAGCCAGATTGGCACCGGGCTTTCTGATAAGTGCGTCTTAAGCTACGGCGCGTTCCCGGATATCGCCAATGACTTCAGCGCGAAGAGCCTGTTGATGCCTGGCGGTGCGGTGATTAACGGTGATTTTAACAACGTCATGCCGGTGGACCTGGACGATCAGCAGCAAATTCAGGAGTTTGTCGATCATGCCTGGTATCGTTATCCGGACGATCAATTAGGTCGTCATCCGTTCGAAGGGATTACTGAACCCTGGTATAACCCGGGCGATGTCAAAGGCAGCGATACCGATATCAAGCAGCTCAACGAACAGGAACGCTATTCGTGGATTAAAGCCCCGCGCTGGCGGGGACACGCTATGGAAGTTGGGCCGCTGGCACGTACGCTGATTGCCTATCACAAAGGTGATGCCGCCACGATTGAATCCGTGGACCGCATGATGTCCGCCCTCAAGCTGCCTCTGTCGGGTATGCAATCAACGCTGGGACGTATTCTGTGTCGCGCGCACGAAGCGCAGTGGGCCGTGAGCAAGTTGCAATATTTCTTCGACAAGCTGATGACCAACCTGAAAAACGGCAATCTGGCTACCGCAAATACCGAAAAGTGGGAGCCTGAAAGCTGGCCGCAGCACTGTCGCGGGATCGGTTTTACCGAAGCGCCGCGCGGAGCATTAGGCCACTGGGCATCGATTCGCGACCAGAAGATCGACCTGTATCAATGCGTGGTGCCGACCACCTGGAATGCCAGCCCGCGCGATCCAAAGGGACAAATTGGCGCTTACGAGGCGGCGCTGATGGGCACCCAAATGGCGATACCGGATCAACCGCTGGAGATCCTGCGCACCTTGCACAGCTTCGACCCCTGCCTGGCATGTTCAACCCACGTACTCGGCGACGACGGCAGCGAACTTATCGCCGTCCAGGTTCGCTAAGCGTTAAGGAACGGAACGATGACTGGAAAAACATCCCCACGCGTCGGGGAGGCGCGTGATACCGCCACCAGCCACTATGTGTTTGAAGCGCCAGTACGCTTGTGGCACTGGCTGACGGTGGGCTGCATGTTGGTGTTGATGGTGACCGGATACTTCATTGGCCGACCGCTGCCGTCGGTCAGCGGTGAGGCCACTTATCTGTTCTACATGGGCGACATCCGGCTGGTGCATTTCGCCGCCGCCATGGTATTCACGGTGATACTGCTGATGCGCATTTACTGGGCCTTCGTCGGTAACCGCTATTCACGCGAACTGTTTATCGTGCCGGTCTGGCGACGCAGCTGGTGGCAGGGTGCGTATTCTGTGGTGCGTTGGTATCTGTTTCTGGAAAAAAAACCGGGAGATGATATCGGTCATAACCCCATCGCGCAGGCGGCGATGTGCGGTTATTTCCTGCTTTCCGTTTTTATGATCCTCACCGGTTTTGCCTTATACAGCGAACATAGCCAGTACGCCATTTTTACCCCTTTCCGCTATGTGACGGAGTTTTTCTACTGGACCGGCGGAAACTCTCTCGATATCCACAGCTGGCATCGGTTAGGGATGTGGTTCATCGCCGCCTTCATCGTAGGCCATGTGTATATGGCGATTCGTGAGGACATCATGTCTGACGAGACCGTCATCTCAACCATGATTAACGGCTTTCGTAGCCATAAATTTCCCAAAGGCCAGCACGATAAGGAGGCGTCATGAGCGAACCTAACGTCATCGTGATGGGCTTAGGCAACCTGCTGTGGGCAGATGAAGGGTTTGGTATTCGCCTCGCTGAGCGCCTGTACGCCCATTATCACTGGCCAGAATCGGTAGAGATTGTTGACGGCGGCACGCAGGGACTGAATCTGCTGGGCTACGTTGAGCAGGCCAGCCATTTGCTGCTGCTTGACGCCATCGACTACGGGCTCGCACCAGGCACCCTGCAAACTTACGCCGGAGACAAAGTCCCGAGCTACCTCAGCGCCAAAAAAATGAGTCTGCATCAGAACAGCTTCTCTGAAGTGCTGGCTCTGGCGGATATTCGCGGCCATCTCCCCGCGCACATCGCTCTGGTGGGACTACAGCCGGTACAGCTGGACGACTATGGCGGCAGCCTGACCGACATCGCGCGCGCTCAGCTCCCGGCGGCAGAACAGGCCGCGCTTACGCAACTGGCCGCGTGGGGCATTGCGCCACAAACAAGCGATGAAACACGTTGCCTGAACTATGAATGTCTGTCGATGGAAAACTATGAAGGCGTGCGTATTCGCCAGTATCGCGTAACTCTGGAGAGATAATTAACATGTTGAATGACCAACCGTTTTCTGCGCTATGGCAGCGAATGCTGGCCAGGGGCTGGCATCCTCTGAGCGCATCTGAACTGGATGACTGGATAACCCGCGTGCGTGATGGCGTGGTCCTGCTCAGTAGCGATCCTCGCCGTACACCGGAAGTCAGCGATAACCCGGTCATGATTGCCGAGTTGCTCCGCGAGTTTCCCCAGTTTGACTGGCACATCGCCATGGCGGATCTTGAACACAGCGAGGCGATCGGCGATCGCTTTGGCGTGTTCCGTTTTCCGGCTACCCTGGTGTTTACCCAGGGTGAGCTGCGCGGCATTCTCAGCGGTATCCACCCGTGGGCCGACCTGCTCAACCTGATGCGTCCCTTCGTTGAAGAACGTATACCGCCGGAGTCTGCATGATGAGCGATTCCTTTTTTCATCTGCTGGGGCCAGGAACGCAGCCGGGTGATGACAGCTTCAGCATGAACCCCTTGCCCCTCACCTGCCAGGTCAACAGCGACCCCAGCATGGCAACACTGGAAAACTGCCCGCACAGCCCGGCGGTGATGGCATTGTTAGCCGATGTGCGCCACCAGCTCACCCAGAGAATTCCCGCTAAACAGGACGTACTGGGATGGGATTTATCCGCGCTCAATGCAGACGATCTCACCTTTCTGAATACGCTACTTGGCGAAGGCGAAGTTTCCGTGCGCATTCAGCATGCTGACGGCAGGGCGAGCGAGATTCAGGAGTCGATTTTCTGCGGTATCTGGCGGGTGCGTAGTCAGAATAACAAGGGGCAATGGCAGGAACATCTGGAAGCAGGCAGCGCACCACGGGCGCTGTGGCAGGCGGCAACAATCAATACGCTGCCGGACGATAGCCTGCTGCCTCCGCCTATAGATGGGTTGATGAATGGCCTGACGCTGGCCCAGGAACTGCTGGCGCACGTGCGCGATCCGGCAGCGCAACCCCATAGCATTAACCTCACCCAACTGCCGATTAGCGACGCGGATCGCCTGTTCCTTGCCCGCCTGTGCGGCGAAGGGCACATTCAAATCCGCACCATCGGCTACGGCGAGAGCCAAATCGACGCCACGGCGCTGCGCCATGTCTGGCATGTTCGCTGTCTGGATACCCTGAAAGGGCTTCTGCTTGAGAGTTATGAGATCTGTCCGTTGCCGGAACTGGTGTTGGCCGCACCGGAAGATCTGCTCGACTCGCTCGAGCGCCTGGATGAAGTCTGCGGCTGGCTGGGATCCGGCCCGCCTGCCTGATCCCCCTCTTTAGACCCGCGTACTTTTCTACTGCGGGTCTGGCGTTTTCTTCCTTACCTATTCACTCTCTAATGCCTGATGGAGTTAGCATGTGGGACGTCATTGACCTATCGCGCTGGCAGTTTGCGCTGACCGCGCTGTACCATTTTCTGTTTGTTCCCCTGACGCTGGGGCTGATTTTTTTGCTGGCCATCATGGAAACCCTGTTCGTGGTGACCGGCAAAACAGTCTACCGCGACATGACGCGTTTCTGGGGAAAGCTATTCGGTATTAACTTTGCGCTCGGCGTGGCAACCGGCCTGACCATGGAGTTTCAGTTCGGTACTAACTGGTCGCTCTATTCCAACTATGTGGGTGATATTTTCGGTGCCCCGCTGGCGATGGAAGCCTTGATGGCCTTCTTTCTTGAATCCACCTTCGTGGGGCTGTTCTTCTTCGGCTGGCAGCGCTTAAACAAGTATCAGCATTTACTGGTAACCTGGCTGGTCGCGTTTGGCTCTAACATCTCAGCCCTGTGGATCCTCAACGCCAACGGCTGGATGCAATATCCAACAGGCGCTCACTTTAATATTGATACTCTGCGCATGGAGATGAGCAGTTTCAGCGAGCTGGTCTTTAACCCCGTCAGCCAGGTAAAATTTGTGCATACCGTGATGTCCGGTTATGTCACCGGCGCCATGTTTGTGATGTCCATCAGCGCCTGGTATTTGCTGCGTGGTCGCAATCGCGAGTTCGCCCGGCGCTCCTTCGCGGTGGGTTCCGTCTTTGGCACGCTGGCTATCCTCGGCACACTACAACTGGGTGATAGCTCAGCCTATGAGGTCGCCCAGCTCCAGCCGGTAAAACTGGCGGCAATGGAGGGCGAATGGCAAACCGAACCGGCCCCCGCGCCCTTTCATGTCATCGCCTGGCCGCAGCAGGAGCAAGAACGTAACGCCTTCGCGGTGAAGATACCGGCCCTGCTGGGTATTCTGGCGACCCACTCTTTAGATACGCCGGTTCCGGGGCTGAAAAACCTGATGGCGGACGCGCTCCCCCGCCTGCAGCGAGGCCGGGAGGCGTGGTTACTGATGCAGGAAATTGCCAAAGGTAACCGCACGCCTCAGGTACTGAACGCTTTTCACGCTATGGAGAAAGATCTGGGTTACGGCATCCTGCTGGCGAACTACGCGCCTGATATGAACCACGTTACACCAGCGCAATATCAGGCCGCGCAACGCGGCGCCATTCCGCAAGTGGCCCCCGTGTTCTGGAGCTTTCGCATTATGATTGCATGCGGTTCGCTGCTGCTACTGGTGATGGCGATTGCGTTGATACAGACCTTACGCTGGCGTATCGACCAGCATCGCTGGGTACTGCGCATGACGCTGTGGAGCCTGCCGCTCCCGTGGATTGCCATCGAAGCGGGCTGGTTTATGACGGAGTTTGGCCGTCAGCCGTGGGCGATTCAGGATATTTTGCCGACCTGGTACGCCCACTCCGCGTTAAGCGCAGGTCAGCTGGCCTTCTCGATGGGGCTAATTCTCACGCTTTACACCCTGTTTTTAATTGCTGAAGTCTACCTGATGCAGAAATACGCGCGCCTTGGCCCAGATGCAATGCAAAACCAGCAACCAGCGCAACAACAGGGATAAAGGAGACAATCATGTTGGATTATGAAACGTTGCGGCTCATTTGGTGGCTGCTGATTGGCATCATTCTGGTGGCCTTTATGGTCACTGACGGGTTTGATATGGGGGTCGGCTGCCTGTTGCCGCTGATCGCGCGTAACGATGATGAGCGTCGGGTGTTAATCAATAGCGTCGGGGCGCACTGGGAAGGTAACCAGGTGTGGCTCATTCTGGCGGGCGGTGCATTATTCGCGGCCTGGCCGCGGGTCTATGCCGCCGCATTTTCGGGGTTTTATATAGCGATGATCCTGGTGCTGTGCGCCCTTTTCTTTCGCCCGTTGGCCTTTGATTATCGCGGTAAAATTGCTAATGCACGCTGGCGCGTCATGTGGGACGCCGGGTTGGTTATTGGCAGCCTGGTCCCTCCTGTTATCTTCGGCGTCGCGTTCGGCAACCTGTTCTTGGGCGTGCCTTTTATCTTCACACCACAGCTTCATGTGCAATACCTGGGCACCTTCTGGCAGTTACTCTCACCCTTTGCCCTGCTGTGCGGCGCATTAAGCCTGATGCTGGTTATTCTGCAAGGGGGCGTGTGGCTCCAGTTGAAGACCGACGGCATTCTTCATCAACGCGCGCTTTCTGCTACCCGTCGCAGCGCGATGCTGGTCGTGCTCTGCTTTCTGTTAGCCGGTTACTGGCTATGGACGGGGATCGACGGCTATGTGTTGCTTAGCCAGGATCCTAATGGTCCCTCCAACCCGCTATTAAAAATGGTAACTACCTCACCGGGCGCGTGGATGGCGCACTTTTATCAGTCACCACTGCTGTTAATTATTCCGCTGCTTGGCATGATTTTCCCGATGCTCGCGATCTATGCCTGCGGGCAACGTCGGGCCGTATGGGGATTTTTGTGCGCTTCACTGACCCAGGCCTGCGTGATCTTCACCGCCGGAATCACCCTGTTTCCGTTTGTGATGCCTTCAAGCGCGTATCCGCTCTCCAGCCTGACGGTGTGGGACAGTACCTCCAGCCAGATGACGCTCAGTATCATGCTGGTTATTGTGCTGATTTTTCTACCGATAGTTCTGCTTTACACCGTGTGGAGTTATTACAAGATGCTGGGACGAATCAACGTAGAAACGATCCGCCGCCACAATCACGAACTTTACTAGGGAGGAATGTACGATGTGGTATCTGTTTTGGTTTGTCGGCATTCTGTTGATGTGCGCACTCTCCACGCTGGCGCTGGTCTGGCTGGAGTCGCGGCAGAAATAATTCTGCGCGTACGCTACGCTTTCTGGCTCCCCGGTTTATTCGGGGAGCTTTTTTATCCCCTTTCCATCAGCTCTCCAAGGCGCTTTATCTGCCGTCCCTGGTTATCGAAATTACGCTCATCAAGCCACAAATCGTAGGCAGGACGGAGTGTTGGGTACTCTCCGTCGATGATTGAGTACCATGCGGTATCGCGATTTCGCCCACGGGTAACGATTGCCTGACGAAATATGCCTTCAAAACTGAAGCCAAAACGCTCTGCCGCCCCACGAGAAGGGGCGTTAAGGGCATCGCATTTCCATTCAAAACGGCGATAGCCCAGATCCTCAAAAACGTACTTTAAAAGCAATGAGATGACTTCCGTTGAGATTCGCGTGCGTTTCATGCGTACGGAGTAAGAAACATGCCCTACCTCAATCACACCATTTGCGGGATCAATCCGCATAAGAGCAAACGTACCAACAGGTTTCATACTGGTTAAATCGATCACGGCAAAATGCATCGGATCTGTCTGTTCTTCCATGTTTTTTAAATAAACCAGGAAGGCATCAAAAGTTTCAAAAGGCCCGACCGCCAGATATGTCCAGCCACGACAATCGCTTGCTTCGCAGTACGCTTCATACAACTCTTTTGCATGGCGTTTGGCGTTAATGCGTTCAAGCTTACAATAGCGACCTGTAATTTGCTGAGCCTGTGGAAAGGGTGCGCCTTTCCAGTCAGACAAAGTCATACCTACGGGTTGTTGGAATTGATTAAAGACGCCCGGCATATCTGTACCCCTTACAAAACAGAACTAAACCAGCGCAGGGTATGATCAAACTGAGCGGCCCAAAAGAACCACAATGCGTGTTTTTAACGGATCCACACTATTTAATCGTACAAAAAGCAGGCTCTGCATTTTTACACGTAGCGAAAGAAACGTATTTACTGCATTAATGCTAATAGCGGAATAAATTATAATTTAAATAACCTGAGCCAAACGGCGAATCCCATCAACAATTTCCTCTACCGGATGATTTGCAAAACCAATCAAAATCCCCTGTCGTGAGACATCGCTTTGGTAATAACGACTTAGTGATAGTATTCCCATCCCTAGTAATCTGGCTTGCTCCTCAACTTCATTTCCGGTTAATCCGTTTTGTAGCCAGCACACAATATGGACGCCAGAGTCAGAAGGCTGCACAATCATTTTATCAGCCAGGTATTCTTGAATAGCATTCACCAGCGCAGTTCTTCTTTCATAGCATGCCTTACGAATTCGGCGCACATGACTGGCATAGTGACCATCCTCTATAAAACTCGCCATCACAGCCTGCTCAAGATAACTGGTGCCAAGATCGGAAAAATATTTCGTCACCATAATCTGTTCTTGTAAACCCGGCGGGACAACTAAAAAACCTAAACGAAATTCCGGGTACATCATTTTAGAAAATGTTCCGGCGTAGATTACGCGTTGATTCTGATCTAATCCTTGCAGGGCTTGTAAAGAACGGTCGGCATAACGGAACTCGCTATTATAGTCATCTTCAAATATCCAGGCCTGATTCGACTTCGCCCATTCCAGCAACTCAAAACGTCGGGATAAACTCAACGTTCCACTTAATGGATATTGATCCGACGGGACGACATAGGCCAGCTTAGCGTCAGGAAAATGATCAATACCATAGCGGACGTTCATTCCTTCGCTATCTACCGGTACCGGCCTCACCATCGCGCCAACAGACATGAAGGCTCCGCGAGCGCCTTTGTAACCCGGGTCGTCCAGCCAAACGTCACTTCCTGCCGTTAGCAATGCTCGCGCAGTAATGTTCAATGCCTGTTGAATACCATTTACGATGATTATTTGATCTTCGTTACAGTTCACTCCACGCGTTGTTTTAATGTAGCGGCAAACCGCTTTTCTCAAAGGAAGGTACCCGCAAGGATGAGTGTGAGCCCCCAGTTGATGCCGGGATTGTCTCCAGACACGTTGCAGTAGCTTTCCCCATAACGCATGCGGAAAGAGATCCGTACACCCGACACCAACCGCAAATAGGCGGTTCATGCCGCGCCCTTCATACTCATTTGACCATAAATCGCGAACAGGATTATTTCGGCTATGAACCTGTTCATCAGGCGAGACGACGTCCCCCGACGCCATCTTTGGATAGATATTGCTGATACTCCGATCCGGAATATTATGTGAGACATATGTTCCAGACCCTTTACGGGTCTGGATATACCCTTCATCTAATAGCCTGTCATAACCGGCGATCGCTGAGTTTCGTGAAATTGACATCATCTCGGACAATGCCCTGGTTGACGGCATTTTTGTTCCTGGCGGCAATCGCCCTTCGAGGATGTGATCGCGGAGGATGTGGTAAACCTGCTCCTTAACCGCGCCTTTTCCTAAAACAAATCCTTGAAATAAAGGCGCATTGTTTTTCTTCATTGTATTAACCTTTATACTAAAAGTGGATCCTATCAATATATCGAAAGTGTCTCTTTACGAGAATTTATAAAGTTCTTAGTATCATCATACTAACACATTACTCGTATAAAATATCAGGATATATATGATTAACATGAATACCGTTACTATTGAAAGTGCAGAACAAAAAGACTACGCCAGCTGGCTTCCTTTATGGATAAACTATCAAACATTTTATCGCACTAAAATTTCAGATGAAGTAACAAAATTAACGTGGGAGCGTTTCCTTACCCCGAGCGAACCTGTTTATTGTGCTGTAGCCAAATATAATGGGAAAATAGTGGGACTGGTGCACTATCTCTTTCACCGCTCAACCTGGGCAGAATCAAATTATTGCTATCTCGAAGATTTATTTGTTAGCGAAGATGTACGCGGTCAACACATCGGTAAACAACTTATCGAGTATGTCCAACAACAAGCCAAAAAACACCACGCGTCAAGATTATACTGGCATACGCATGAAACCAATCTCCGTGGACAACGTCTGTATGACTGGGTGGCCAAAAAGAGCGGGATGATCGAATATCAAATGTAAGGATAATAATACTCAGGATAGTATTTAATTATTCAGTACTAAAAATAAACCTCTGAGTAGATATACTCAGAGGATGTCTCGGTGACAAATCCCCCCAACCTGAATAAGATAAGGAAAAAAAACCAGCGATAAGCAAATTCTTAAGAATCAAAAAGGTAAAGAGCCAGCATGGCAACGATAAAGGATGTTGCAGAGTTAGCGGGAGTGTCCACCGCAACAGTTTCACGTGTTATTAATCAAACCGCATGGGTTGAACCCGTGACGCGTGAGCGTGTTGAAAAAGCCATGCGCGAACTGAACTATCATCGCAATGCCGCCGCTATTGCATTAGCGAAACGCAGCGGTGACATGCTCGGGTTATTGACCGGCAACCTTGCCGATCCCTTTTTTGCCAGGCTTGCCCGAGGCGTGGAAGAAGTATCACGCCAGCAGCAATTTCGGCTGATGGTATGCAGCGGTGGCCACGATGAAGGAATGGAAAAATCAGGACTCGATTTCCTGATAAACCAGGGCTGTGAAGCTATTGTGGTCCATGCCAGTAGGCTTTCTGAAAAGGAACTGTTGAGATATGCCGCTCATTTTCCTGCCATGGTGGTCGTGAACCGCTATATTGCCGGGATGGCCAACCGCTGCGTGTGGCTGGAAAATAGTCAAGCAGCTAAAACAGCCACGCTACATCTCCTGGAACAGGGGCACCGTTGTATTGCCTGCGTGACAAGTGATTTACCGATTATCGATCGCCGTGAGCGGCTGGAAGGTTATCGCCAGGCGCTGGCTGAATATGGCATTACGCCAGATAAAAACTGGGTGATTAGCGTGCCCTTCAATGAAGAGGGTGGCGAACGCGCTGCACACCAGCTGCTTAATTGCGGCATTCCTTTCACCGCAGCGGTGACTTTTAATGATGTAATGGCCGCCGGGATTATGCGCATCCTCCATCAGCAGGGAATTACACTTCCGCAGCAGCTTTCGATCGTTGGATTTGATGATGTGGTGATGGCTCGCTATCTCTACCCCGCACTGACAACAATGCATTATCCCGTTGAGCGCATGGCTCGCTGCGCTTCGCAGCTGGCGATACAGCTTTTTAAGGGCGCAACTCAGCGTCCCAGCGTGAATAGTTTCACTGCGGATTTAGTGATCCGCGATTCTGTTCTTCCCCCCTCTCTCTGAAATCAATGCGTAAATCGTCAAGCCCCTGAATTGTGATCGACTTCAAGTTTAACGTCTTCATGTAATCGCTTACATGAGGGCCAATGAGCGATCACAGTCAGGCAAAAGGGTGTTCTCTACTCTTGAGCGACCTTACAGACTGGAGATTCATGAATGAATGCCTCTCAAAATCAGAAAAAAACACTCTCATTTGGACTGGCAGTGATCCCTATTTTAGCCATGCTACTGCTGCTAATTATTGGCTACGGCATCATGGGGCTACGTATTGAGCCCTTGTTGCTATGTTCTGCTGCAGTCGCCGCGGGCATGGCCTGGTGGCAAGGGTATTGCTGGGAAGACATCATTAATTCGGTGGTTGATAAACTCGCCAAAGCAATGCCAGTTATCATGATTCTTATCTGTGTTGGCGGACTGATTGGTACATGGATGTTCAGCGGCACCATCCCTTACATGGTGTACTGGGGACTGAAACTCATCAGCCCCGAATACATTCTCATCGCCGCCTTCTTTTTGACCAGCGTCGTATCGGTGTGTACCGGAACCTCCTGGGGTTCCGCCGGAACGGTTGGCGTAGCATTGATGGGCGTTGCCGCCGGACTGGATGTCTCGATGGCAGCAGCGGCAGGTGCCGTTGTTTCTGGCGCTTACTTCGGTGACAAGATATCGCCGCTGTCAGACTCCACCAACTTTGCGGCCATTGTTGCAGATACCACCCTTTTCGAGCATATCCAGCACTTATTGTGGACCACTATTCCCAGCTTTCTGCTTGCCGCCGTGGTTTATCTTATTGCCGGCCACAGCAATATGCTCGGCGAGGTCGCCACGCCGCAACGGGTTACCGATATTGTCAACGCTCTGGAGTCGCTATACCACTTCAATATCATTCTGATTTTGCCGCCGGTTATTGTGTTGTGGGGCGCGATTCGTAAAAAGCCGGTCATTCCTTTAATGCTGAGTGCATGCGTATTAGCCCTGATTCTGGGCGTTGTCATGCAAGGACTCAGCATCAAGCAGGGACTGGATGCCTTTATAGATGGATTCAACATTACTATGTTCCCGCAAGGGAGTGAGGGCATTATTGCTGATGTTCCGCGCCTGCTGAACCGCGGCGGAATGTTCTCAATGATGAGCACTATCCTTCTGGTATTTTGCGCATTCTCTTTTGCCGGTGCCTTAACGTTAACCGGCGCGCTCAACATTATCATTAACCGCTTACTGACGGTCATTCACAGTGTCGGTCAGTTAATTGCGGCAACCATTGGTACCACCCTTCTGGTGACCGGAGCCACAAGCGACGGCAAGCTGGCTCTTCTGGTTCCAGCTGAACTGTTTAAAGACGCATACCGTCGTATGGGACTGGATACCAAAAATCTGTCCCGCACCATTGAAGACGCTGGCACCGTTATTGAGCCGTTGTTGCCGTGGACAGCTGCCGGAGTTTATATGGCCACGACATTAGGAGTGAGCACGCTGGATTTATTGCCATGGGCGATTCAGTGCTATGCCGCAATCTTCTTCGCCTTGATTTACGGTTTCACGGGAATCGGTATTGCGAAGGCGCCTTCAGTGACAGAAACAGAAAAAAATATCACGGCAACAGAATAGGGAGAGCATGTAATGGATTTTAATAAGATTATCGATCGCCACGATACCGCCTCGCTGAAATGGGACTTTATGGCGCGATATTTCGGCGAGGATACACATCAACTGTTGCCCATGTGGGTGTCTGATTTTGACTTTACTTGCCCGCCCGCTGTTCAGGAGGCTTTAACTCACCGCGTAGGGCACGGTATTTTTGGTTACAGCGAACGACCACAAAGCTACTTTGATTCATTAATTTCATGGTTCTCAACCCGGCATCAGCTGGAAATCAAGCAAGAGTGGATCTGCAGTATTGAAGGTGTTGTTCCGGGATTATCGCTACTCGTACAAATGCTGAGTCAACCCGGTGAAGGCGTGGTCGTTCAGGGGCCTTATTATGGTTCATTCGCTAAAATTATCTCTCTGAACGGCAGACAGCTGCTGGAAAATCCGTTGAATGAGGACCCGGCTACCGGTTATCAAATGGATTTTGCTCACCTGGAAATGTTATTCCGGACTGAACGTCCGCCGTTGATGATTTTATGTAATCCGCATAATCCAACCGGTCGTTGTTGGACTGCACCAGAGCTGGAACAGCTACTTACGCTATGCGAGACCTATGATGTGACGTTGCTGTCTGATGAGATATGGGCAGATTTATTGCTTCCTGGAGAACAATTTACTTCAGTTCTGCATCAGGGAGAACGCTGGCATTCGCGTGTAATTTCAGCTACTTCAGCCAGTAAAACGTTTGGTTTGTCGACATTGCGTATTGCTAATTTTCTGATACCGGCACCGGCATTGCGTGAACACTTTTTACGCCGTCTGGATGCGCATGGACTGGATGTATTCAATGCGCTATCCGTCGAAGCGAGTACGGCAGCATGGCAACATGGTGCGCCATGGTTAGACGAGTTACTTGGCTATCTGGCTGAAAATCGACGCTGGTTTATTCAACAAATTGATGAATATCTCCCATGGGCTCGGGTTGTTCCTTCCCAGGCAACGTATCTACTGTGGATAGATTGCAAAGCGCTTGGACTGGATGATGAGCAGCTCAAATGGGTAATGCTTGATGTTGCCGGTATTGCGCCTTCAATGGGAAATGGCTTTGGTCCTGCTGGAAATGGTTTTATCCGCCTGAACATGGGATGTCCACGCGCCTACCTCGAAAAAGCGGTAGAGGGCTTAAAGCGTATTGCATTTACATCCTGCTGAATCTGCTCAGTAAACGAATCGGCCCTGGCACAGGGCCGCTCGATATTATCAGCCATTTCGACGAGGCCTGATTAACGGGCTCTGAACTACCAACCAAGAATGGCGATGCGGAGAACGTGGTGCAGGTTACCCGGAAAATAATATGCGAGCTGAAAACCGCAGTAAACGGGGTTTGCGTTGATTTCGGTAGACCTGGGAAGAGTTTGAAATGGTGCGATAATAGGAACAATACCTGTAACATATTCATTTGATTAATAATAAAAATATCATGATTCATCTTTGGTGATACCCCCAAAGATACCCCCAATGGATTTTCTTTCTTCATTATGATTTTGTCTAACCGGAGATTACAAAGCTTCAAGGGCTTTACATGTGTATTTTTTAGGCATATACTACTTACATGCCGTGACTAGCGAGAATCTCCGGTCAGTAAACGGCCTCTACAGGCTTTAATGCACTTACAATGCCGCTTCGCTTACTATGTAGTTTATTGAAATCCTTATGGTTTTCAGTTTAAACTCACAATGTAACGAGGCGGTTTTTGTATGTATAACATATCTCACATACCTCACATACCTCACATACCTCAGCACCAGAGTGTCTTTCCACAGCAGATACGATATGATATCTATATGAAAATGATATAAACAGTGGTGCGGCATGAGCATAAAGATAAAAGAAATATTTGATATTTATTTCAATAATACAATGGATTTTGTTGATTTTTTTAGTTTAAATAAGATGGACTATTTGGAGACAAAAACTTTCAGAGGACGAGAAATAGTAGCATATAAAGAAGGATTTAATAAGCTCCGATTGCTACATCGCTTTCTCAATGAAGCTATCTTTAACAGGGTTAAGATCATAGATGATGTAGTCTTTTCTTATAGAAAAAAGGTTAATGTATTCGATTGTGTTTATCCACATAGATTGAATCCATTTATTTTCAAAACAGATATAAAAAGCTTCTTCCCATCTTTCACCCGAATCTTTATTCAAAGTAAGTTAGAAAACATTTTTAAAGAGTTTATTATATCTGACATTAATGAATATTTACCAAAAATAGTTGACCTTGTAAGCTATAATGATTGCTTACCAGTAGGTTTTTCCACATCCCCTTCACTAAGTAATATTCTTTTCAGTGATGCTGATAAAAAATTAAAAGAATTTAGCGCATCTAATGAATACATATACACCCGGTATTCTGATGATTTAATAATCTCGTCCGAGAAAGAAATACATAAAAATGAAATATTCTCCTCAATTCAACAAATAATAAATTCAGAATGTGAAACATTTGTTTTAAATTTTGACAAGACCAAACTCTTAAAGAAAGGTGGTGTCCGTAAAATAATGGGCGTCAGCATTTTGCCTGATGGACACATCTCTGTTGACAAAGCCATAAAAAACAATATTGAAACCAAACTTCACTATATATCAAAATTAAATAACGTTAACTCTCAAGATCCTGAGCTAATGGAAGTAAAAAGATATTTATCCGGCATGATTAATTACATAAGTACGATTGATGAAGCTTACATAAATAAATTAAAAAGAAAGTATGGTTCAACAATAGTTGAAATGTTTCTTAGGAAGAGTCTCGTAAAATGAAACTTGAACTGTCAATAAACCAAATACAACACCTATCAAATCTAAACGCTAGCTTTGACTTTAGTGAAAGTAAAATATTTTGTATTGTTAGCCACAATGGAATCGGGAAAACAACGTTAATAAAGTCAATGGGTATTTTATTCCAGCCTACGATTTTTGTAAAAACATCAAACCGATTTATATTCAACCCAAATAGTGAATTGTCGATAGATATCGATGGTGATCATTATGAGTATAAATACAATCCAGCTATAAACCAAATAGATTGTAAAAATATTGTTAATCAAAAAAACCTAGGTGTTGTTGAACTTCCCGTACCATATGGGAAACGCTATGGTTCATATTCTAGATTGAACGAAATAGATGGTGAATTAAGGATTAAAATAGCATACAGTGAATATTCGACTCCTGAAGCACTAATCCAGTTCTTAACTTTTATATATCCCTATAAAGATTTTTCAGATTTGAAATCAGTAGAAATAAATGGAGAGGAATATTATTTCAGACTGGTTGGAAATAGCAACTATATACGCGAAGATTATTTCAGCTCTGGAGAGTATTTTGTAATTAATATTTTTAGGATTATAAACTCAGATACAAAATTGATTATAATTGACGAAATAGATATGTCGTTAGACTCATACGCTCAAATAAGGCTCGTGAAGCTTATTAAGAAATCGAGTGAAGAAAATGAGAAGTTCTTTATATTTACCACGCATTCCCTTGCGATGTTAAAATCTATTGATGATATTGGCATAGACATTTATTACCTAGAAAATTCAAATGGGAATATTGATTTAAAGAAAAGAGGATATAGTTATATTAAAGGAGTTATGTTTGAATTTAAGGGAAGTGATAAGTATATTCTAACAGAGGACTCGGTTTTAAAAGAATATATTAAAATGAAAATGCAAAAAATCATTAAAGAGTCAACGCTTAACAAAAAAGAAAAAATTGAGGTTATTAGCATAGGAGGATGTGAGAACGTTATTGATTTTTATAAAAGAAATAAAGAAGAGTCTTTCCTATGTGAGAGAGATGAGAAGGTATTAGTTATTTTAGATGGAGATGTTAGGGAGGAAATCCTAGGAAAAAATAAAAGCATTGCATCTAAATTGCTCTTTTTACCTTTCGACTCAATTGAAAAGGAAATTTTTAAAAAATCCAATAATACTCAATACAATCTGCCTTATGTTGGAAAATTAAAAGGGAAACCAGAGAAAAGAAACAAAAAATATTTTGACAAACTAACAAAGAGGAACGGATTTGATATGGAGAAGATATTCGACATTGCAGAAAAAGATAATCAAGAAGCTGTATTAAATTTTGAAAACAGGCTTTCATCTTTTTTAAAAATGTAGAGGACTGTATTGAGTAAATATGACTTTAACGCACAGCCTGCCTTCGGTCAGGCTCAACAGCCATCCTTGCTTTAATACTAATTATTGATAAAGCCAATTGTTTTTCATATTTTCACATTTAGTTTCCTGCCGAAATATTTTTGTTTGTGTATGTTGATTTTAAAATACTCGCTCAACCTAGATTTAAATCTATTTTCATGCTCAACTATATAATATGGTTTTTTCTTTATTTCTTCTTTAACTATTTTTTCTTTGTTCCTTGGATGAATAACAGGTTTTGTTATACCTAATTTTTCTCTTATTTCTTCGATCTTAGTTGCTCTACTATTGAACCTGCTACGGCCTTTGAGTCTAAATTTATTCGTGGCTGTTGTGGCTGTTTCTGCGTGATCAAGTATCCTACTGATAGAACCGCTATCAGATTTATCACGCCAACTATTGAAGCTACCTTGATTATAAGTCTTGATTGATTTTTTTTTGTGTTGTTCTTTAACTCTGTTGAGTACTTGTGTAGCTTTCTGTGTTGTTCTTCTAACTTTAGTGCTTGTTGGTCTATTATATTTTTCGCTGAGTCTAAAGCTGTTGTTGTTGCTTCTAATGAGTTGTTCACTCTGGTTAGTGTCTGTTGTGTCTGGTTTAATGCCGTACTGACCGACTCCGATAATATCATCATTGATTCCGTCAGAGGTTCTACTGTCATTGAAATCTGATTCAATAAGTGATCGTCCAATACTAATTTCGTCATCTGTTTTTCTTGCTGCGAATCTTCTAACGAGTTCATCATCTCTATTTTTGTCATATTTCACCTTACTTTTTATAGTGTTCCAACTAAATTTTTTGCCTAACTGAGATCCCTTGAATGCCACATCTCCCACACTGAAAGAACAACCCGCCACGTTGCCAGTGCTGGCAACATTGAACCTCGGTTCAATGCCTACGGCCTGCAGACGTTCTACGAACGTCTCAAGATCTGGTTTTCCTGTCATAGCCGCTTGTAAAGAGGCTTGAAGCACCAAACGGGCTGGCTTTTCTCCTGTTCTAAGTGCCATCTCAATTTCAGCTTTGGTTGGTGCTGATACGTCCGATTTCTGACCTTTTAAGCCATCCGTAATGGTTAAGCCGTGCTTTACTTCTAAACGTTCACAAGCTGCTATTGTATTAAATGCTGAGTGCTGACCGTGCCATACAGAACCATCAAGGCCGATCCGGTTAGCCACTATATGGATATGTTCTTTATCTGTATCGTTATGACGCACACAAATATATTGATGTTTTTCTATATCAATATTCATTTCTTTCAAATAGTCTTTTGCTATCTCCTCCCATTGCTGATCGGTTAAATGTTCATTTTTTGGAAGAGATAAAAACGCATGAAAGACTGGTTTTTTTATATCTTGTCTAAAGCTGCTTACAGCTTTGAACTCATCAGTTAAATCACTAACATTATTTTTATCTGCTGACATATTGCTACAAATAAAACTGTGATCATCTTTTAATATGTAATCAACTCTATTTTTAAATGATCTACCTGTTTTGGCTACATTCCCTTTCATATATAATCTAAATCCTTATTTATTTCTATTATCCTTCTGCTAACTTGCTTTATGTTAAAATTAAGCTTATCAACTTCATTTTTATCAAAATACTCATTGCCATTTAATTTTTTAACAGCTTGGTTTATGTTGTTGCCTATACCTGAAAGTTGTATATAGGTCTTCTGGTTTACTTCAGGCATTTTCCTTTTAATAACTGGCTCAGCGTTTAAAATCTCTTTTCGTATATAATGCCCTCTTTCAAGCCCTGATGCTTCAACAAGTTCTTTTAAATATTCAAACTCTGCTTTGTTTACTCTGAACTGTATAGATATATCTCTGCGTTCTTCGTGATTTAATTCTATACGACCTCTTTTTCTGTCTGTATCCATATTTTATTATCCACCTGTAGTAAACATATAATCTCTTATAGCTTTTATATAGTCTTCATCATTTTCATCAATCAAAGATTTTAGAAGATCATCAGCTTTATTTTCTTGTATATACCTATGGGACACAAAATAACATAATCTTTGTTCATCACTATTTATTTCACAAAAAGGTATATCTTTATCTTGTTCTATGTAATAAAAAAATCTTGCTAATAACTCAAACTTAATTTTTAAACTCATTTGCTTTTCTATATCATCATCAATCATATTCTATTGCTCCTTTTGTATTTTATAAGAGCTTTTTTATCTATCATTTTCCTAACATCTGATATTGATTGCTTTGCTTCACTTGAAGAGTTTGTTTTTCCCATACAACTACGGATCATGAAACCTCCCAACATGATACAAAGAAGCATCATTCCTATTGCTATAATCATATATGTCTCCTTATTTCTTATTTGAATAATAAAGTAAGTTTTCGATAACTTCGCTGTATATGTCTTCATCAATAGCAAGCATTACGTCATTATCTACAATCTTATCAAAGATAAGTTTGTAGCTTTCTTTGTCGTGTCTATTCATCTCAAATGATTCTGTTTTGTTAATATTCTTATAATCTAAATGAACAAAAAAACGATTACAGGGAAGTAAGCGATCTAAATCGTTTATGTATAAACATTTTGATACTGATAAAACTATTTTCATATTTATTCCTTTTGTTTTGAAGTGAACTGTAAAACTATTTACCGCTTCCCCTTGATAGGGGAAATCAGCGGAAGGGTAGAGCTTTTAACAACCCTCCGAACGAAGTGAGAGAGGGCAACCTGAAAGGTTGGGTATAATACCGGCTACGGGATTACACCTTGCCTCAGTTTCCGAAAGCTAAAAAATAAAAGCTGAACTCAACTTATATTTAAATAAATAACCGATCTAAAAAAATAGTCAATAGCGGCTACATAAATAAATACACTGCACGATAAATAAAATGCAAATAAAAGATAGGGTAAATAATATATTGTCTTTATGGCAACTTTGGGGGGAAATCGTCAAGGGCTAAATCGTGGGGTCCCGCTTGCGGGTTCCGATTTAGTGCTTGATGATATAGATGAGGAAATAAAATTTATATGGGTGATGGTTCGACACTTCGAGCCATCACCTTGGAATACGTATTTTACATTCTCCTTCTGAAAGAAATCCTGTCAGAAAAAGCCAACTTGCTAATAATAAACCCAACAATCGCAATGACAAACAAACTAATATTAGCAGCCATTATTCCTGAACTCATACCGATCAAAACTGATAATATTAAGGTGCTGAATACTATTAAAAATACACACCAACCCGGCGGAGCACCGTATAATATAGTTGCTTGACATCCAGTGCATACGTGAACCCCTTTCGGGCTTTCTTTTAGACAGTATGGGCATTGAATGGTATTATTTTCCATTTCCTACTCCTCTAATCTTTCTTAAAAACCGCACCTTGGTAAACAACTCCATCTTTGACTTTTTCGATTTTAAAAGTCCAAGATCCGAGATTTTTATTTTGCGTTTTGGCGATATAGATGGGTTTCTTGCTTTCATCCCAGCTTTTAACGGTAAAAACACCATCGCGAAACTTGATCACATCTTTCTGAATATCAAGCCTGACGCCGAACTGTTGATTAACATAGTTGCCATAGATGCCATCATCGCCACACCCTGCTAGCAGGACGGCAAGACCTGCCACTGACATAAATTTCCGCATACCTTTTCCTTCACCAATAGCACAGATCTACGATTGACCTGTAAACGCCTTAGGATTCAATTATTTTCATGTCTAGTCATATCGTTTGTACCGATCGAAAAAACGGGAACTGATAGCTATACACTATCAAATAGCTGTAATTGATCGTTATAAACAATTAATAACGATCGATTGAGTGCCTTTTGATTGGTAAAATCTATCAATATCAATATATTGATCTATTATACCGATCTATTTCTATTTAGGATTTGGATCTTGAAGGGATAACAACGGGAAAAGTTCTAGGGTGGGATATCTGGCGCGAGACTTTTTTTTATATCTTTTATATATGGCTTTCTTTTTACTTTATTAGGCTTCGCCCTATATATTTTTTAGATCTAGTTCTGCTTTATATTTTATTGGTGCCATATAAAACAAGGCACCTTTACTATAAATAAAATTAGCTTTATTGGGAGCTATATACTGCCTTGTGTTCGCCCCCGAAAATGGGACTTCACCCAAGGCTTCGCCTCCTGAAATTTTCAACTTATTTTGTTGAAAATCTATCAAGATTGGCGAAAACCAAGATGAAAAATATGACTTCACCCAAGTTGATCTGGCTTAAAGCTCTACATCGTTTCCAATGTAGGACACCCTACGACACCCCCAGATTCGTTCATGCAGATTAATGTATTGTTATCCCCTATTTATGCTGTCAACAAAGGTAGGGCTTTCTCATAGCTATTCCATATACAACTTCACTTATCTGTTTAGAACTTCGCTTCGGGTTGGTATTACGTCGCTTCCCCTTCTATACCTACAACCAACAAAACATACGGACATCTCTTATTAGCGACTCGCGCTCAATTGCTCCACATATGCAGACCTGATACAAAGGTTTATAATTTGATTGCTTTCGAGGACATTAAAGATTCTGGAAGTGGTATTTAAAAGACTTGTAAAAAGCTCAGATTTAGATTTGACAAATATGAAAAGATTATTTAATACTTTATTATATTTGTAATCGCGTTATTCCTCTAACTGATTACAAGACTTAAAAAAGTCAGCGAAAACTTTTTTAGTCCTTAAAAAGTCAGATTTATGATCTGGCTTTTTTTGTATCTTTACTTTTTATAAGACTTATATTTTAATAGTCAATAGAAATAAACAAAATATTTCACAAAATCATTATCGATTAATAATAGCAAACCTAATAAAGGTCAGATGTATATCTGACCTTTTGCTTAAGATATCTATATTACTCATATAAAATCTCTAAACGCTAAATAATCCATTTTGAGCTATTTTATTTTCACATATAACAAATCATAATGGCCTCTGTATGCATACACATTATATTTATTCTAACCTCTTCAAAATCTATGAATCTATGCTGACTTTGATCAATACTCTTCTTCGTTTTATCAATAATATCATCGTAAACAGTTTCCATATAATACTTGTCAGTAAATAGATCGAATACTTCATTAGCAGGCTTCGCAAGCACTTTCTTGGTAAAGCGAGAGTATTCTAACAATGCTGTAAGTTCTGCTGAGTTCTGACTATTACACTTATTTTCTTTTTTCATTTTGGTTCCTTATTTAATCGTTAAGTAAATATCCCCCCTACACTTTCATGTATTATTTAAAAGGGATTGTTGTATTTTATAAATATATGTTTATATTGCTTTCACATACAACCAATATATTATTATGCTGCTGTATTGCGTGATGAATAGATCAGTTGTTCAATCCATTCATCAATCTCACTTTCAACAAAGGCACAGGCTCTTATTCCAATCTTAATCGGCTTAGGAAAATCACCCTTACTAATAAGTCTATAGATCCATGCTTTGCTAAATCCTGTTTTATTCATCACTTCTGGCAAGCGAATAAGTTTTCTTGTTGTCATATATTTCTCCGTTGTTGTTTTGATGAATGTAGTATCTGCAGATCGCTTATGACGTTCAACCCTCGGAAAATCAGAATTGAACTCGAATTGAGTGTTTTTCATACAAAAACATATGAAATGGCGGGAGAGCTGTCACTGGGCGGGGTGTAGAGCGATTTAGCAATAAGTGCTATTTATTTTCCTGTTTTAAGGTATTTTATAATTTCCTTATTAATCAATTGTTTAATAAACATCAGTTTAAATTCTGACTTAATTCTTATCTGCTTTAGCCAAGAAAAAGGGCTATGACCATTAAGACATAACCCTTCTTTCATCAGCAGTTATCCTTACCCACGCCGATTAAACGTTCCCTGTACGACATTACCGCCTTTCTCAAGGCTTACCATGTAGTCGGCATACCATTGCAGCATCTCGCGTCTGCCATCGAGATATTGCGCATGGTTGTAGGTGCCACGGATAGCATTCTTATCAACATGGGCTAGTTGGGTTTCAATCCATGCGGTGTTGTAGCCCTGTTCATGAAGAACGGTGCTCATGGTATGACGGAAGCCGTGACCCGTAACCCGGCCTGTATAGCCAATTCGCTTAAATACCTGATTGATACTGGCTTCGCTCATGGTCTTGCTTGGATCATTGCGTCCCGGAAACAGTAAAGGAAATTGCCCCGTCATTGCTCTGATCTGTTCGATAATGGCTAACGCTTGGGTAGAGAGCGGGATGATATGAGGACGGCGCATTTTCATGCGTTCAGCAGAAATTTCCCATAGCGATTTCTCGGAATCGATTTCCGACCATAAGGCACCACGCAATTCACCCGTTCTTAGGCCAGTAAGGATCAACAATCTCGCTGCCAACACCATCAATTCACTACCAGAGTAGCCAGCAAGGGCTTTAAAGAAGGCAGGAAGCTCTTCGGTGGTCAGGAACGGGTAATGTGTAGATTCATGCCCCTGCATGGCACTGGTGAGATCAGGAGCGGGATTATACTCGGCTCTGCCTGTCACGATGGCATAGCGAAACACTTCACCACATCGTTGGCGCACTTTCTTTGCTTTCTCTGTTGCACCTCTGGCTTCGATTTTTTTAAGCACATTAAGAAGCTCTAATGGCTTAATGTCCGCAACAGGCCGTTGACCAAGAAAAGGAAAAATATCTTTATTGAAAGCTTCGAGAATGTCAGAGGCATACCCAACTGACCATTTTTTCACTTTCATGCTGTGCCATTCGAGCGCAATTTGCTGAAAGGTGTTTTTGACCTTCGCTTCACGTTCAGCTTTATGTTCTTTCTTAAGCTCTAAAGGATCGATACCCCCTGCGATACCTTTTCGAGCTTCATCACGTTTTGCTCTGGCATCAGCCAAAGACACATCGGGATATACCCCCAGCGCCAATAACTTTTCCTTTCCATCGATACGATACTTTAAACGCCAGTAGCGTGACCCGTTAGTTTTAACCAATAAGTAGAGGCCACCACCATCAGCCATCTTGTAGGGTTTCTCTTTGGGCTTGGCAGTCTCGACCTGTCTGGCATTGAGCTTCATCTGGGGGTATCTCCTTTAGACCGAACAGCAAATACCCCCATTGATACCCCCAACTCACCGTAGATTTCTGTGAACGTGAGTAGACGAGCAGAGACAACAAGGGCCGTGAAACCGCGTATTATAAGGGTTTAAAGGGTGTTTGAGTAGACTTAGAGAGACGTTAAAATAGGTAGGATGGTGCCGATAATAGGAGTCGAACCTACGACCTTCGCATTACGAATGCGCTGCTCTACCAACTGAGCTATATCGGCCCTGATAAGGACGTGCCCATGAATGTGAACACGGGGTAGAAGGTTAAAACTAACCGGACTGTGCGTCAATGGCCTTGCGAATCAAACGCCTATTTTTGCATCATCCGCATTCAATTACGCACAAATCGTGTCGTCACAGGCTTCCTGGTACGCGGCAAGGGAATTCTATAACCAGCGGCGAACACGCTGCTCATAGCGTATCCATTCCGGCCCGAAATGTTTTCGTAGTTGTTCCTCTTCAAAATCAATATGTAATCTGGCAACCACCAGCATAAACAGCGGTGCAGCCAATATTCCAATCAAGCTACCGACGTAAAGAGCAAAAGCTAACTGAAGTCCACTCATTCCAAGATAGATTGGATTGCGGCTCAAGGCGTAACATCCGCCAGTAACAAGCGTGGTCGATTTCTCTGCATGCAGTGGGTTTAGCGTCGTACGTTTCTTCCGCATCTGCCACGCGGTATGCAGTATCATCGCCAGACTGACGCTAGCCAACAATGCACTTATCACGATAGTCACCGCGCCAAATGTGAAACGCGGTATCGCCGTCAACGCATCCGCGATGAGGAATAATAACAGGATGAGAGGTGGTGGAAGCCAGACTCTTAATTTTGTCAGGAAAGGACGCATGGCTACGGGCAAACCTCAGTACCTGTTTGATTAACGCTGATATCACTATAAATACCCCGTTTATGATACATAAACAAACGGTGCACACCTCACTATAGGACTTTTTACTTAATCAGACAGACAGGCAGCGATGCAAAGACGCCCATACCAGAGGCGTCTGCCCCTGGTGTTCAGGAAAAAATCATGCTGCAGGCTATGTCAGCTCAGAGCACATACTCGTTTAAAGGTTTTACCCTTCATATGTAATAACCGTGTCAAAAAGGAATTACGTAGATAAAGGTGAATCCGACGCTGACTCAAACAAATCTACTGACTGCTGGTAATACCGGATAAAATCATTAAATGTCACTGGCGGTAGAAACTGATACCCCTGCAGATAGTCAACATTATTTTTTCCCAGCCATTGTTGCTGATAGTCATTTTCAACACCCTCTGCCACCGTACGTAACCCCAGAAGTCCTGAAAGGTGAGTAATTGACTCGAGCATAGGGATATATTGATCAACCTCTTTAATTTCCTTAATGAAGCTTTTATCAATTTTGATTACATCCAGGTCTAACTCATTGAGATAGGGAAGGTGCGAACAAGTTCCTGATATGAGATCATCATATTCATCCGGAGCGCATCCCAGAGGGACATCATGAGCC
>NZ_JAOWGW010000056.1:0-2969 GCF_030332945.1 Citrobacter sp. Cpo037 | reverse complement strand
GGTGGAAAAAATAGCCTAAATAGGCTGATTCGATGTGTTTGCGGGAAAAAAATCGGCCCAGATCCGCGAAATTTTAATCAACGAGTCAGCTTGGGAAGACATGACCTGCTTATTCGCACCTTCCCTTGGCAAACTGCCAATGAGCGAATTGTTTGCGCTGGCCTTTACGGCCGGGGTCTCCCTGGAGCTGTTCAGTGCGGTTGGTAACTGGTTTGGTCCGGCGATTAAACCGCTGTCAGACGGCATTGCCACCATGATGGAAAAACGCTTCAAAGGTCGCCAGATTTATGTGGCAATTGACTGGCCGATTCTGGCGTCCCGCGCAGAGCTGTGGGCCGTGGCGAATATTCTGGCGCCAGTGTTACTGGTGGCAGCCATCATTCTGCCCGGTAATAAGGTGCTGCCACTGGGGGGGATCTTACTGACCGTACTGGCCCCGGCGCTGCTGATTATTACTCAGGGTAAGGTGATCCGGATGACCCTGATTGGTACGGTGCTGATCCCGCTGTTTTTATGGGCCGCCACGCTGATTGCTGAGTTTGTGACCCGGACGTCTATTGCCATGAACAGCTTCCCGAAAGGGCTCTCGCATGACCAGCTGTTCTCCTCCGTGGACTCTGATCCACTTGAAAAAATGCTTTCCATGTTAATCGCCAAAGCCAGCGTATCTCTCGATATGCAGATGGTGGTGATGTCAGTTATCGCGGTCGTAGCCTATCTGGGTATGTTCATCTGGTATTTCCGCCGGATGCAGCAAATTAACGCGGCGCGTTTTGTGTGTGATCCTTCTGTAAATTTTGAGGTGGTTAAATGAGACTTTTAGGGGCATCCCTGATGTGTGCCGATTTCCTGCAGCTTGGTGGGCAAATCTCGGAACTGGAGAAAGGGGGTATCGATTTCTATCATATCGATATCATGGATGGCCAGTTTGTCGATAATTTTGCGCTGAGCATTGATTTTATCCGTTCTATTAAGCCACTGACGACCCGTCCTATCGATGTGCATCTGATGGTGGATAAACCGGAGCGCTACATTGAGCCGCTGGTTAAAGCCGGCGCGGACATTATCACGGTGCATGCCGAAGCGGTCACCCATCTGCACGGTGTGCTGAGCACCATTCGCAGTCACGGGGTGAAAGCCGGCGTCGCACTGAACCCGTCCACGCATGTGGAGTCTCTGGGGTACGTGGTGGATCTGATTGATGTGCTTCTCATCATGACTGTGAATCCTGGCTTTGCGGGGCAGAAATTCATCGACGCGATGCACGAAAAAGTTCGCTTTGCGCATACCTGGCTTAAAGAGCACGGCAGTGATGCGGTGATTGAAGTCGACGGGAATATTGGCCACCACACCATCCCGCCATGTGTTGCGGAGGGTGCGGGAATGTTCGTGCTGGGTACCAGCGCATTGTTCCATAGCCGCGGAACGCTGGCAGAAAATCTGGCGGAAACCCGGGCTATCACTGACACTGTCCAAATGGAATCATGAATATATTAAGATCTCCAATGTGACCATGATAAAGGCCCCTCTTTGGGGTCTTTTCAAAAAAGTCACAATTGTTCAGTTCATTCTTATGAACAGCATTCTGCCGTGTTTCTCCCATTACGTACCATAATGAATGGTCCCGTTTAATGTTGTTCACATATGGGACTCAACAAAAACTACCACCTACGATGCTTCCCGGACAGATGGCAATTTCTTCCCAGTAACCTTACTGGCCCGTCCGGACCTCGCTCAAAACTGCCTGTCAGGCCAGCTTAAAAAACAGACTTAACGTAGGATATTTAATGAGATGGTCACTCCCTCCTTCCCAGTACTATGCTGAGGACAGGCTTTCATTCGGAGAACCATCATGGAAAACATTGCGCTTATTGGTATCGATCTGGGTAAGAACTCTTTCCATATTCATTGTCAGGATCATCGTGGGAAGGCCGTTTACCGTAAAAAATTCACCCGACCAAAGCTAATCGAATTTCTGGCGACATGCCCGGCAACAACCATCGCGATGGAAGCCTGTGGCGGTTCTCACTTTATGGCACGCAAGCTGGAAGAGTTAGGGCATTTTCCAAAGCTGATATCACCGCAATTTGTCCGCCCATTCGTTAAAAGCAACAAAAATGACTTCGTTGATGCTGAAGCTATCTGTGAAGCAGCATCACGTCCATCTATGCGTTTCGTGCAGCCCAGAACCGAATCTCAGCAGGCAATGCGAGCTCTGCATCGTGTCCGTGAATCCCTGGTTCAGGATAAGGTGAAAACAACTAATCAGATGCATGCTTTTCTGCTGGAATTTGGTATCAGCGTTCCGCGAGGTGCTGCCGTTATTAGTCGACTGAGTACCCTTCTTGAGGACAGTAGTTTGCCTCTTTATCTCAGCCAGTTACTGCTGAAATTACAACAGCATTATCACTATCTTGTTGAGCAGATTAAAGATCTGGAATCTCAGTTGAAACGAAAGTTGGACGAAGATGAGGTTGGACAGCGCTTGCTGAGTATTCCCTGCGTTGGAACGCTGACTGCCAGTACTATTTCAACTGAGATTGGCGACGGGAAGCAGTACGCCAGCAGCCGTGACTTTGCGGCGGCAACAGGGCTGGTACCCCGACAGTACAGCACGGGAGGTCGGACGACATTGTTAGGGATTAGCAAGCGGGGCAACAAAAAGATCCGAACTTTGTTGGTTCAGTGTGCCAGGGTATTCATACAAAAACTGGAACACCAGTCTGGCAAGTTGGCCGACTGGGTCAGGGAGTTGTTGTGTCGGAAAAGCAACTTTGTCGTCACCTGTGCTCTGGCAAACAAGCTGGCCAGAATAGCCTGGGCACTGACGGCGCGACAGCAAACTTACGAAGCATAAAGGCAGAAATACACCAGTTTAAACAATCATTCATCTGGTTTTGCGAATACTGATATTGATGATACTAACGGCCCACCGGCCTGTTGAGGAACCTGTAAAACGGAAAGGCTCA